>DAOUTY010000125.1 GCA_030668425.1 Chloroflexota bacterium | reverse complement strand
TGAACAGCAAGGCAAAGGAAATGACCGGAGAGGAAATGGAGTGTTTGGCTAGGGGGCAGTGGTTTGACGGACTGGACTTATATACCTCTCTAGCTAATGATGGCGCTTTTCTTGATTACTTCCCGGAGCATGCTCTGGTTGTTCTCGACCAGCCTGACCTGATCGAAGGCACTTTGACGGACCTGGATATTCAGGCGATTGAATTGTCTGAGGCACTGAGAAAGCAAGGTGAGCTGCCAATCGATTTTCCAGTGCCCTACTTTACCTGGTCGGAGCTGGCAACCAGGCTTGATAGGTTTGACCAAAGACTGGCACTGGAGCAATGGGGAGATGAGAGCGAGTGCTGCTTCATGGGCTTCAGCCCAACCCCCAGCTACGGGGGGCGCGTATCTGCCTTCCTGGAAGATACCAGGGGAATTATGGAAGACGGGTGCCGTGTCATCATTGTCTCTCAGCAGGCGGCAAGGTTGTCGGAGCTACTCGGGGAGTACGGCGTTATTGCATCGCCGGTCACAGATGTTGTTGATGTACCACAGGCAGGCTCGGTTACTCTGGCGCAAGGGTCGCTCGCTGGTGGTTGGAGGATGGATGTGGGGGGTGGGGATATGGTCTTCAGCGATGCGGAGATCTTTGGCTTTGTCAAGAAGCGGCGGATGGTATCGAAGCGCCCAGTGCGTCACGACGTATTCCTCTCCGAGCTCTCGTTTGGTGACTATGTAGTGCACGTCGATCACGGCATCGGCAGATTTTCAGGTTTAACCAGGATCGGTCTTGATAATGGTGAGCGTGAGTACCTGGCTCTGGAGTACGCAGCTGGTGACAAGCTCTACGTGCCCACTGAGCAAGTCGATCGTGTTAGCCGCTACCTTGGGCCCGGGGGGTACGCTCCGTCCTTGAGCCGCCTGGGCACTCAGGAATGGAGCAGGGCCAAGCGAAGGGTGAAGGAGGCGGCAAGCGATCTGGCCCAAGAACTCCTTCTGCTGTACTCGGCGCGAGATGTATCGAGTGGCTTCGCCTTTTCTTCCGATTCTGTGTGGCAACAGGAGCTTGAAGCATCCTTCCCGTATGTCGAGACGCCGGATCAACTCAAGGCGGTTCATGAGGTTAAAGGGGATATGGAAAGGGCACGACCTATGGATCGTCTGGTATGCGGCGACGTAGGCTATGGAAAGACCGAGGTTGCCGTCCGAGCCGCTTTTAAAGCGGTTATGGATGGAATGCAAGTGGCGGTACTGGTGCCCACAACTGTCTTGGCCCAACAACATTTGACCACTTTCGGTGAACGGGTGGGGGCGTTTCCGGTCAGGGTGGAGTTGCTGAGCCGCTTTCGTTCTCCCAGCGAGCAGCAGGAGGTTATTCAGGGGTTAGCCAACGGTGGCGTCGATATCTGTATAGGCACTCATCGCCTCATTCAGAAGGACGTTTCCTTCAAGAACCTCGGGCTGGTGATTATTGATGAGGAGCAGCGATTTGGCGTCACTCACAAGGAAAGGCTTAAGCAGTTGAGGAAAGAGGTGGACGTCCTTACCTTGAGCGCTACTCCTATTCCCCGCACTCTTCACATGTCTCTGATTGGCGTTCGCGATATGAGCACCATGGAGACTCCCCCTGAGGAACGCCATCCCATAAAAACCTATGTTGCTTCCTACAATGAGGGACTGGTACGTGAAGCCATACTGCGGGAGTTAGAGCGCGGTGGACAGGTGTTCTATGTTCATAATCGGGTACAGAGGATTGGCTGGATAGCCAGGAAGCTGGAAGACCTGGTGCCTCAAGCCAGGATAGGCACCGCTCACGGGCAGATGGTTGAGGATGCCCTGGAATCAGTGATGCTCGATTTCGCTGAGGGCAGAATCGACGTTCTCGTGTGCACTACGATTATTGAGTCCGGGCTGGACCTTCCCAATGTCAATACTTTGATCATTGACGACGCTGATAAGATGGGGTTGACTCAGCTCTATCAGCTTCGTGGTAGGGTTGGGCGGGGGGCAAACCGCGCTTATGCTTATTTCTTCTACAACAAAGGGAAGCAACTAACAGATGCTGCTCAGAGGAGGCTCAGGACGATTTTCGAGGCTGCTGAGCTGGGTGCGGGCTTTCGCATCGCTATGAAAGACCTGGAAATCCGCGGTGCCGGCAACCTCCTCGGGGCGGAACAGAGTGGGCACATAGGGGCGGTTGGCTTCGAACTCTACAGCCGGTTCTTATCGGAGGCAGTATCGGAGCTCAAGGCTGGAGACGACCGAAGAACTGCCCCTGAACCTCTGGGTACTGCGGTTGATCTTCCCCTGGCTGCCTACATACCTGACGGATATGTAACTGATCCCGATATCCGCCTTGCCTGCTACCTTAGGTTTGCCAAGGTCAGATCTTTGGAGGAAATGAATGAGTTGGGAGCGGAACTCGAGGACAGGTTTGGCCCGCTTCCGCTTCAGGTCAAGAATCTGCTCTATATGATCAGGATAAAGCTTATGGCAAGCGGTTCAGGTATCCGGGATATAATCGCGGAGAAGGGGCAGGTTGTGGTTAAACTGGGCCCGGGCGTCAGGATAGATAAACTATCGATGCAAGGATACTTTGGGGACAGATTGAAAGTAGGGACAAGCCAGCTGAGATTGGATATTAAGCGGGCGGGAAAGCAATGGAAAAAGGTCTTGGAAGATGTGATTGAGAGAATAGCCCAAACTATAGATGATTCGCAATCCTCTCCAGGCTCCGAATACTGGAATAGTTCCTAGCCTGTAGTCGCTCGTGGGAGGAGTGCGAAAGTGATGAGTGTGTTATAGAAATCGAAGAAAACCGCCCTGATCATCTCATACACAGCAGGTGAATTGTGATACAAT
Source organism: Chloroflexota bacterium (assembly GCA_030668425.1). GTDB lineage: Bacteria > Chloroflexota > Dehalococcoidia > SZUA-161 > SZUA-161 > DAOUTY01. Next base: position 2,772 of record DAOUTY010000125.1, on the reverse strand, counting down.
GAGACAGGCGAGTTTATCATAAGCTGTGTTGCAAAAAGGTGACGGTTTTCCATAATGCTAAGTGATAAATCATGCAGATGAGTGTTAGTGAAGGATAGGCCTGTTATGTTAAAGGCAATGCGCGTTTCTATTCTCTTGATTATCCTGTTATCGGCTGCCCTGTCCCTTGTTGGCGCTGGGTCAGCTACACCTTCTCCACAGATCTATGTATTGCATGTAGACGGGACTATTGTTCCCGCGGTTGCTAGCTACATAGACCGCGGGATCAGCGAAGCGGAGTCACACGGAGCCACGGCCGTAATAATTGAGCTAAGCACCCCCGGTGGTCTGCTTTCTACTACAGAGAACATCGTGGATCGGATTCTTGATGCCGAAGTGCCAGTAGTGGTCTATGTAAATCGCTGGGCTGGTTCAGCGGGCACTTTTATTACCCTGGCGGCTCATGTGGCGGCTATGGCTCCGGCCAGCCGCATCGGTGCTGCCAGCCCTGTTTCGATTGACCCCGAGGAGGGGATCTCCGATACCCTTGCGAAGAAGATAACCGAGGATACCGCGGCCAGAATCAGGAGCCTCGCCGATTTGCATGGCCGCAATCAACAAGCAGCCGAGGCAACGGTATTGGAGGCGCTCTCCTTCACAGATCAGGAAGCGCTGGGGCTCGCTCCTCTGCCTGAGGAGCATCAGGAGGTGCTGGGACTGGAAACCCCTTATCTTGACCCTCCTCTTGTAGACCTTGGTGCCGAGAATCTTGACTCTCTCATAGAGCAACTCAACGGCATGAAGGTCGAGGTGGCGGGCGAGGAAGTTACTATTGTTACCGAAGGTTACTTCAGGAACGATATAGGCATGAGCCTCATTGAGAGGTTTCTTCAGGTCATTAGCGATCCCAACATAGCTTATATTCTACTCACCTTGGCCACGACCGGGCTCATCCTCGAACTAATCAATCCCGGCACTATCCTTCCGGGAGTGGTGGGAGCTATCTGCCTGATTCTTGCCTTCTACTCTTTGGCTGTACTTGAGGCTTCATGGGCGGGGATATTTTTTATCATTCTTGCCTTTGTATTGTTCATAGCTGAGGTATTTACCACTACATTTGGTATACTTACTCTAGGGGGCTTAGTCTCATTGGTTATGGGCTCTATAATCTTGTTTGGGGGAGGTCCAGAGTTGTTTCAACTTCAAATAAACTGGTGGGTCATCGCAGTGGTAGCGATTGTGATTACTGCTATTTTCCTCTTTGTAAGCGCTGCCGTTGTTCGTTCCCAGCGTCGTCGTCCTGTTACTGGAAAGGAGGGGTTGGTAGGCAAGGTGGCGGTTGTTCAGACGGAGTTGGCTCCAGAGGGTATGGTCCTAGTTGAGGGCGAGCACTGGACAGCAAGAACGGAGGGTGATAGAATCGAGCTTGGCGAAGAGGTCGTTGTGACAAAGGTCGAAGGATTGAAACTCTGGGTTACTAAAAAACAGCAAGGAGGTTGATAATGGAAGGGGCTGTAATTGGCATTATTGCTGCCGTATTTGTGGTTATGGTAGTGGGCTCGGCGGCGATCAAGATCGCTCAGGAGTATGAACGGGGAGTTATCTTCCGTCTGGGCAGGTTCACAGGTGAGCGAGGTCCGGGCTTGTACGTTATTATCCCGTTCGTCGAGCGCAGTGTCAAGGTGGACCTGAGGGTGGTGACCCTGGATATTCCCTCGCAGGAGGCTATCACCAAGGATAACGTGACGGTCAAGGTAAATGCTGTGATTTACTTCAGGGTGGTCAAGCCCGAGGATTCCGTGATCAAGGTGTTCGACCACCGCTATGCCACCTCGCAGATATCCCAGACTACCTTGCGCAGCGTTATTGGCCAGCACGAGCTTGACGAGCTGCTGGCGCAACGCGAGAGGCTGAACCAGAACCTGCAGCAGATAATCGATGAGCAGACTGATCCCTGGGGGGTGAAGGTCAGCGTTGTAGAAATCAAGGAGGTGGAGCTTCCGCCATCGATGGTGCGAGCAATTGGGGCCCAGGCTGAGGCGGAGCGTGAGAGAAGGGCCAAGGTCGTTCACGCGGAGGGTGAGATGCAGGCGGCCGAGAAGCTTGCTGAGGCTGCCAAGATTATAGCTACTCAGCCGTCGGCGCTGCAACTGCGCTATCTTCAGACCCTGACCGCAATAGCTACAGAGAACTCCAGTACGATAGTGTTCCCACTGCCTATGGAACTTGTGGCTCCATTCCTCAAAGCGGCCACTGGGACGCAGGAAAAAAGCTAAGAAAATGATTTCATAGTGGTGCGGGGGATTGGGAGTATAGGGGGAATAGTGCTTAGTAATTCGGGCTGGCCACTACGGCCAGCCCGAAACAGTATGTTCGAACTGTAAGAACAGACTGTAGCAACTAATAAGCGCGCAGGGTAACCTCGCCGGCTATGATTCGAGTCAGGCTGCCGTCCGAGCGCCGGAGCAGAAGGGAACCATCACTATCCACGGAGTCGGCATAGCCCTCTTCTACTTGCGTGCCTGAGGTTACCTGTATCATCTTCCCCAGGGTTTCCAGGCGTTCCTGCCACTCCTCGTGAAGAGGCTCATCCCTGCGCAAGGCGAGATAGAGTTGCTCCATCTCGTAAAGCAAGTGTAGCAGGACCTTCAATTGCGAAACCTCTCGTCCCAGTTCGGCGGAGAGGCTGGTGGCGATGTCGGCGATCTCGGGAAAAGCCTTGGGGTCAAAATTGGCGTTTATTCCAACACCGATGATAGCCCAATCAACCGACTGCCCTCGGAGAGCGCTCTC
>DAOUTY010000049.1 GCA_030668425.1 Chloroflexota bacterium | reverse complement strand
GGTGGGGCTACAGCTATCATTCAACCGGGGGGCTCGATCAGGGACGAGGAAGTCATAGCTACTGCGAATAAGTACAAAGTTGCGATGGTGTTCACCGGCGTCCGCCATTTCAAGCATTAGGATTTGGAGTATCTGGAATTAAAGCTGAAATCGGCAATCTTGAAACTGTTGTTGGCTCCCTTTCTATAGCCGAAAAGGAGCTTTTTGAACGTATATACGATTTTGGAGTAGCTAAAGGGCGGTTAGACCATCCGCAGGGTATGAGGCCTTGGATTGAGGAGCAGTTTGGCTCGGTGGATAAGACGCTGGAGCAAAGCATCGTCAGGGTCACGAACCTGGTTACTTTTGAGGAGGCGCTTTTCAATCAACTGCGGGCGAGTCGACCCGTGGGAGAGCACTCTGTCCGTGAAGTCTCAGAGCCGGAGAGTGATAGCCAACAGAACGATCTATTCCGTGATCCGCTGGATGCAACACCGGAAGATACCTTTGGGCGGGTTGAGGGGAGATACTGTATTACCGCGAGCAATATTGCGAAGTACGAAGGCTTTCACGGCGTGATAATCTTCAAGGAGCCTGATCCGCTTCGGTTCACGCGTGAACAGGTGATCGATTATATTGATACGGGCTGGAGGTGGGCACAGAAGGCGCATTTTGTCGATTCTGAAGCCAAGTACTTCTTCTTCATGTGGAACTGTGGTGGGCGGGCAGGCGCTTCTTTGCCACATGGGCACGCGCAGGTCATGCTCGGGAGGCGTAGGCACTATGCCAAAGTCGAGCAGCTTCGTTGTGCTGCGCTTTCTTATGGGAAGCGATACGGGGCGAGTTATTTTGATGATCTGTACCAGGCTCACCGCGCTGTGGGCTGCGGCCTTGAGAGGAACGGGGTCAAGGTTTTGGCGTACCTGACGCCTATCAAGGAGAAAGAAGTCGTTTTGATAGCGCCGGAGCTTGGTGAATCACTCAAGGAGACGCTCCACGAGGTGTTAGCCTGTTTCCGTGACCGGATGGGGGTTACCTCCTTCAACGTTGCCCTTTTTCTGCCTCCCATTGCCCGGACGGAAGAGGATTGGGAGGGCTTTCCAGCTATTGCTCGTCTTGTTGACCGCGGAAGTGTAGAAAGCAAGGCCTCGGACATCGGGGCCATGGAGCTTTACGCTTCAAGCGTCATCTCCAGTGACCCGTTTGAGGTGGCGCAGGTGGTAAGGGAGGCATTGGGGTAATCTGATGAACAGCGTTGACGTCGTAATCCCTGTTTATAACGAAGAGATTGTTCTGGCTCGCAGCGTGGCTATCCTGAGGGATTTCCTCGCCAAGAATCTATCGTGCCGCTGGCGGATTGTTGTTGCCGATAATGGTTCTGTGGATGGGACGCTGGCAATTGCCAGGGAGTTGGCCGAGAAGTATCCTGACGTGGGCTATGTACAATTGGAGCAGAAGGGGCGTGGCCGTGCCTTGAGGAAGGCGTGGCTGGAGAGTGACGCTGATGTAGTGTCATACATGGATGTTGATCTCTCAACTAAGCTGGATGCCTTTCCGGAATTGCTGCATGCCCTGGAGGAAGGCTATGACATCGCTATCGGTTCTCGGCTGATGAAAGGCTCCAATGTTAAACGCAGCTTGAAGCGTGAGGTTACTTCGCGGGGGTATAATCTGCTGATCAAGGCCATGTTCTGCTCCAGTTTCAGTGATGCTCAGTGTGGATTTAAGGCGGTTAAACGGGATGCAGTGCAGGTGCTTGTGCCCTTAATCAAGGACCAGGCCTGGTTTTTCGACACCGAACTACTGCTCCTGGCGGGGATGAAGGGCTATCGCATCAAAGACGTGCCTGTGGAATGGGTCGAGGATGAAGATACCAGGGTTCACATTGCTAGTACTATCTGGGAGGATATAAAGGGCTTGCTCCGGGTGCGCTTTTGCCCCTCACGTTAGAGCCTGTGCTGGTCGGAACTTGGAATACAAGGATTTTCGAGACAAGCAAAACCTGTAGAGGCTGCGGATGATAACATCCACAGTGAGCACAGGTCAGCCTGGCGCCTGGGTGATAGTAATCTCTCCCTTCAGTGTGTTACAATTCTGTCGCCTTCTGGTACGGAGTGAACTGGCATGTGACAGCTAGGGTGGTGTTTTTATTTCAATAAGGAGGGATAAGTGGAGATAAAGGTTATCTCCGGTGATATAACCGAGACTAAGGTTGACGCTGTAATAGTCAACCTCTTTGAAGGGGTTGAGCATCCAGGTGGTGCCACAGGTGCGGTTGATCAAGCGCTGGGTGGAATTATAGGTCAGCTTATTGGCGAGGGCGAGATCAAGGGCAAGCTCAACGAGATTACGCTTATCCATACGATAGGTAAGATGGAGGCGGAGCGGGTGGTGGTGGTGGGATTGGGTAAACAGGAGAAGTTCACCTATGACTCTGTTCGTGGTGTGATGGCGGTGGCATGTCGATTCTTGAGAAAAGTGGGCGCTAAACGAGTGGCGACTATCATTCACGGGGCAGGTGCCGGTGGCATGGATATGGAGAGGGCGGTTCAAGCTCTGACGGAGGGGAGTATCCTTGGCCTCTATACCTTCCGCAAGCATGTCACCAAGGAGCCAGAGCATGGTGAGATCGAGGAAATGATTGTAGTGGATCGGGATGAAAGCAAGCTGCCCCTGCTGGAGCGTGGTATCAACCGTGGTAGCGTGCTGGCAGAAGCCACCAATTATGCCCGAGATATGACCAATGAGCCCGCTAATTATATGACCCCATCTGATTTGGCTGAAGCGGCACGGAGTGTCGCTGCCGAGAGGGGTCTGGGCTTCGATGTGCTTGAGCGAGAGGATATGGAGAAGTTGGGGATGGGGGCGCTCTTGGGTGTTGCCCAGGGAAGCAAACAGCCCCCTAAATTCATCGTCATGAGCTACCGTGGTGGCGATTCCACCGCGACCCCGTTGGGTTTTATTGGCAAGGGTATAACCTTTGATTCGGGAGGCATTTCGATCAAGCCTTCGGAGGGTATGGACGAGATGAAGGGCGATATGGCGGGCGGTGCTGCGGTCATCGCTGCTATGCGAGCCATTGCTGAGCTCAAGCCCAAGATCAACGTTACAGGGCTTGTCCCGGCGACTGAGAACCTTCCGGGGGGCGCTGCGCTTAAGCCGGGGGACGTCCTCAGGGCGATGAATGGCAAGACGATAGAAGTTGCGAACACGGATGCTGAAGGAAGGTTGATTCTGGCCGATGCTATATGTTATGCGAGGAAACTCGGGCTTGCTCCATTGGTGGATGTGGCAACGCTGACTGGCGCTTGCCTCGTAGCCTTGGGTGATATTTGTACAGGGGCTTTGGGCAACGATCAGGAACTTGTGGCTAAGGTGATTAAGGCTGGTGATGAGGCAGGGGAGAAGATTTGGCAGCTTCCAATGTATGAGGAGTACAAGGAGCAGAACAAGAGCGAAGTTGCTGACGTTAAGAACACAGGGGGAAGGTATGCGGGAGCTATAACTGCTGCCCAGTTTCTGGCTGAGTTCAGTGAGGATACTCCATGGGTCCATTTGGACATCGCTGGCCCTTCGTTCATCAAGAAGGAGCAGACTTACCTGATCAAGGGGGCAACGGGGGTTGCGGTAAGAACGCTGGTCAATGTTGCTTTGGCTCTTGCCGAAGAGCAGCCAAAATAGCAGATTGGTGGAGGTCTTATCATGAAGGTGAAATGGCTGGGTCACGCGTCTTTCTTGATTACTGCTGATGATGGCACCAGGATCATAACTGACCCCTACGGGGATTACCCGGGACTCGGTTATGAGCCTATAAATGAGGCGGCTGACATAGTGGTTGTTAGCCACAAACATGGCGATCATTCTGGTGCCAAAATCAAGGGCGATCCCAAGATGGTTACTGGGGCTGGCAAGAAAGAGGTGAGGGGGATTGAATTCAAGGGGCTGGAAACATACCATGATACCTCGAGGGGGAGTGAGAGGGGGCCGAATACGGTGTTCTGCTTCACTGTAGATGGGTTGAGAATTTGCCACTTGGGCGACTTGGGGCATCAGCTATCAGATCTCGAAATAGCCGAGATCGGACAAGTTGATATCCTGATGGTTCCTGTGGGGGGCTTTTTTACTATAGATGCAGGCACGGCAACCGGTATTTGTGATCGGATCAGGCCCAGGGTGATAATCCCCATGCACTATAAGACTGACAAGTGCACGTTTCCTATTTCTGGGGTGGATGAGTTTCTCAAAGGGAAGTCCGGGGTCAAGAGGCCGGATTCTAGTGAGGTAGAGCTAAAGCTGGAGCAGCTCCCAGAGGCGGCTGAGATAGTAGTACTGAGGCATGCTCTTTGAGCTATGCTTTCAAATTGACAGTGTGGAACATGATAAAGTATAATAGCGCACGAGTAAGGTGGTAAGAGATGCCCAAGCGAACCTGGCAGCCGAAGAAAATTCCCAGAAAACGAAAGCATGGTTTTCGTGCCCGCATGGCAACTCGTGGTGGGCGGTTGATTTTGAAGCGGAGACGACTGAAGGGTCGCCACCGACTTGCGGTATAGGATTATGGCGGTGGTGGAATGGGTAAAGGGGAGAGGCTTAGAAAAACCTCACAGTTTGCCGAGATTCGTGAGCATGGGCGAACGTGGGCATGTGAGTTTGTCGTGCTTAGGGCAATGCCCAACGGTTTGGGATGGAACCGATACGGTTTCGTGGTTAGCAAGCGTTTAGGTAACGCTGTGGCCCGCAATCGGGTGAAGAGGTTGTTGCGTGAGGTAGTGAGATTGACCCCCACTGATGCGGGGTGGGATATGGTATTTATTGCCCGCAACAGGATAACAACAGCGAATTATCAACAGATAGAGGCAGCAGTGACGAAGTTGTTGCGCAAGGCTCGGATTCTGGCAGGCATGAGTGAAGCCGAACGAACGGGCAGGGCATAGGGGTGAAAAGGTTTGCGTTAGGCCTGATAAGGCTTTATCAGCTAGCAATTTCTGCAAACACGCCTAAGTCATGCCGTTTTATGCCCTCTTGCTCACAGTATGGCTACGAGGCAGTTGAAAAGTACGGGGTGGTAAAGGGTGGCTGGCTGATTGCGTGGCGTATCTGCCGCTGCCATCCCTTGGGCAAGGGTGGTGTGGATCCTGTGCCTTGATTGCTTTCGTTGTCCGGTCAGATTATACCCATCTGTTGACGGTATTTGAATGTTTGACGCTAAACGTGCTATATCGATGAAGGCTATTATAGTTGCTATAGTCCTTACCACTCTAGTTCTCTCTGGCTGTGTAGGTCCCAGGGGATGGCCCGGGGCCGCTGTTGATGGAGACACCCTCTTTGTTGGTACCATGGATGGCAGGGTTCTCGCTTTGAACCCTGATAGCGGCAGCAGGATATGGCAGTGGAAGCCGGAGGCGGAGGAAGCCGGTAGTTTTCTAGATTGTGCTGGGGGGGGACAGTTCGGGGCGGGGATGAGCTACGGCATCCCGGTAGTGGCTGATGGTACGGTCTATGTTAGTGCCTACAATGGAAAGGTCTATGCTATCGATGCGGACAGCGGGTCTGATGTGTGGAACTATGACACCGACAGCTCTATTGCTGGCGGGGTGACCGTTGCCGGCGACACCCTCTTCGTTGGCACCTCGGATGGAGAGCTTCACGCTATCGATGTAGCAAGTGGAGAATCCAAGCAGGACTTTCCTTTCCAGACTGAAAAGAAGATCTGGTCGACACCTGTAGTTCAAGATGGGACTGTCTACTTTGGCTCCTTGGATCACAGGTTGTACGCTGTGGATGCTGGAACAGGCGAGCTTAAATGGGATTTCGAAACCGATGGAGGCATTGCCTCACCGCCGCTGGTGGTGGGGGGTGTAGTCTACGTTGGCTCCTTCGATAGCAAGTTCTATGCTGTGGACGCTTATACTGGTGAAGAGAAGTGGGCCTTTGACCAGGCGGGAAACTGGTTCTGGTCGGAAGCTCTCTATGAAGAGGGCATCATCTATGCTTGCTCCTTGGATTACCATGTTTATGCCATCGACGCTGGGAGTGGGGAACTGGTGTGGGCTACTCCCTTTGATACTGGGGGGCCGATTAAGTCCTCTCCTGTCATAGTGGGCGATGTGCTGGTAGTGGCCTCTGAGGCTGGTATAGTCTACGGTATTGAGCCTGATAGCGGAGAAGAGGTTTGGGATTTCGATCTTGAGTTTAAAATCCTTGCTCCTCTGTGTGCCTCTGGAACTGAGGTCTATCTGAATGCTCAGGACAACCGGCTGTACACCTTCGATGGCGCGACAGGTCAACAGGGCTGGAGCGTGTCGCTGGTCGAGTGAGATAGAGAGAAGCTATGTCTGAAGTTACACCTAATACTATGCCTAAGTTTAGGCTCAATTTCAGGAATGTCTTTCTGCTGCTTCTAGTAGTGCTGATTTTCCTCTTTGTCACCGGGGTTGTTTCTCCGGTAAGCCTTTTCGACACAGTGCTTCTACGCCCGATGCTCAATTTCCTGGCCATCCTGTCCAATTATCTTTTCGGCAGCTTCGGGCTGGCCATTGTCGTACTGACCGTTATCGTTCGCTTGGTCACATTGCCGCTTACCCAGAGGCAACTGCGTTCCACCAGGGCAATGCAGGAGCTGCAGCCCAAGATGAAGGAGTTGCAGAAGAAATATGCCAAGGATAAAGAGCGGCTTCAGCAGGAGACGATGAAGCTCTACAAGGAACAGGGAGTCAATCCCCTCGGCTGTGTTTTCCCGATGCTAGTTCAGTTTCCCATATGGATTGCCCTCTATCAGGCGGTTATACAGGGTGTGGCCTTTGCCCCCGAAAACCTCCTTGGCTTGTCCGAGCAGCTCTATTCATTGCCGTTAATTCAGGAGGCGGTGCCGTTGAACAGGCACTTCCTCTGGCTTGATCTCGGCACCGGGGATATCTTCATGGCTCTCCTGGTAGGGGCGAGTATGTGGGTCCTGCAGAAAATGTCCCAACCGCCATCTGTGGATCCTTCACAGCAGCAAATGGGTAAAATCATGCTGTGGATGATGCCCTTGATGTTTGGCTTCTTTGCGTTGACATTCCCCAGTGGACTTTCTCTGTACTGGGTACTTACCAACCTCATAAGCATAGTGATACAGTATCGCATGACTGGCTGGGGAAGTCTGACGATTCCCTCTCTGAGCTCTATACAAGGGAGGTTCCAGCAGCCATTTGGTCCTCCAGCAGCTCCAGGAGGGGGTGAGAATGGGGGAGAGGCCGGGGAAGATAGCGGGGAAAGCAAGGGCACTTTTGGAGATGATGTAGACTCCCATCGAAAGAAGGTTCGTCATGGAAAGAGTAGAGATAAGCGCAAAGTCCGAAGAAGAAGCAGTTGATATCGCTCTCGCTGAACTGGGGATGAGTCGTTCTGAGGTAGAGGTAGTTGTCCTCAAGAAAGGGAGAGGCGGCCTCTTCGGTCTAGGCTCTGAAGAGGTCAGGGTGAGGGTGACGCCGCTGGAATTGTTATCCGACGAGGATGTCGATGTGGGAGGTATGGCCAAAGGGGTCCTGGAGAATCTTCTGGATCTGACGGGGATAACTGCCAGCGTTACCTTGGGGATGGAAGGCGGCGAGGATCAAGCTGTGATCACGCTCGATATAGAGGGCGAGGATCTAGGTATCCTGATTGGAAGACGTGGTGAGACCCTTTCCTCGCTGCAATATCTGGTTAATCTTATTATCAGCAGGCATCTTAAGTCGCGTGTTGGAGTGGTGGTTGATGTTGAGGGATACCGGCAACGGCGTTACGAGTCTCTGCGACTCCTTGCACGCCGTATGGCGGATCAGGTGAGATCGACTGGTCGGTCGGTGACTCTGGAGTCTATGCCTGCCAGTGAACGCAGGATTATTCACATTGAACTGCGGGATAGTCCTTATGTAATCACCCAAAGCATAGGGCAGGGGGAAGGTCGCAAGATAGCTATCCTTTCCAGGGACAACGAGGGTCAGCCTCTTTAGCTTTCTTGTTGCGTGTCCTATCGCCGAAATGTTGTTTGAGGTCTTCGGTATTAGAGTCATTATCGACTGAGTAAGGATAGTTAATTATTGTTAACTAAGCAGGAGGGAGTCGATGGATTTCAGCAACATAATCTATGAGAAGAAGGAGGGATTGGCCAAGATAACCCTTAACCGCCCCGATGTGCTCAATGCTCTGGGCCCGAAGACACTTGAGGAAATTGGTGAAGCGTTGGAGGATATCGAGAATGACATTTCGGTTAGGGTTGTGGTGATCACCGCCAATGGGAGAGCGTTCTGCACTGGCGCTGATCTGACTGGCGTAGCTTCTATTCCTCCCGATAAACCTCGGGACTACTTCCTCAGGCTCTGGAATAAGGTATTTAGTGCTATCGAGAATGTGAGTGTGCCGGTGATAGCGGCAGTAAACGGTATGGCCTACGCCGGGGGGCTGGAATTGGTAATGGTCTGTGACCTGGCCATCGCTTCAGAAGAGGCTAAGCTCTCTGACCAGCATGCTAACCGTGGTCTAATCCCTGGCGGTGGTGCCAGCCAGAGACTGCCTCGCCTGATTGGCATTAGAAAGGCAAAGGAGCTTCTTTATACAGGCGACCGAATCTCTCCAACTGAGGCAGAGAGGCTTGGCTTGATCAACAAGGTCGTTCCCGCTGATAAGCTGGAGGAGGCGACCAACGAGATGGTAACGAAGCTGTTGGCCAAGAGCCCGATGGCTTTGAAAGCTGTGAAGAAATTGGTCAACCGGGGAATGGAAAGCAGTCTGGACGCCGGGTTAGAGATGGAGATGCTTGCCATGACTGGACATGGTACAACCGAAGATTTTGAGGAGGGTATTAAGTCGTTCTTAGAAGGACGCCCGCCGGCATTCCCGGGGAGGTAAAGGCTGAGTTGGTACGTTGACAACTGGGCTACAATAGTAACTGTAGAATATAAATTGAATCAGAGAAAGGCAGTGACGGAGAAGAGTAGACGGGGTAATCACACAGCGAATCTGGTATGGTGAGAGCAGATGTGGCTAACCCGGGCGAAAATCCCTCCCGAGCCGTCAATCGAAAAGGGTTACCTGAGTAGAATTGGCCGGTTTCGTCAACCGTTACCTATGACGGGGCATTATTGAGTGTCCTAGTGAGAGTCCCGATAAGCTGGGGAAGTAGGGTGGTACCGCGGGAGTAAAGTCCCGTCCCTTCGAGGACGGGACTCTTTGTTTCAGCAGGAGGAATCCATGTTTGAGCCTGTGACCAGCAAGGTGAGTTTTCCTGAGCTTGAGCAGCGCATACTCAGCTTTTGGCAGGAGAAACGTATATTTGAGCAGAGCGTGGAGCAACGTAAAGGTGGCCCGCAATATGTTCTCTACGATGGCCCCCCGACGGCGAATGCTGGCCCGGGGATTCACCACGTGCTGGCGAGGGTTTTCAAAGACCTGTTCCCCCGCTATAAGACGATGAAGGGCTACTATGCTGAGAGGAAGGCGGGCTGGGACACCCACGGTCTCCCCGTGGAGCTCGAGGTCGAGAATGAGTTGAAGCTGAAGAGCAAGCCTGAGATTGAGGAATTCGGTATTGCCGAGTTCAACAGCCGCTGCCGTCAGAACGTGCTCAAGTATGTTCAGGAATGGAAGGAGCTCACGGACCGCATTGGTTTCTGGATAGACATGGAGCATCCGTATATAACCTTCGACAACGGCTACATAGAGAGCTGCTGGTGGATCATAAAGCAACTGTGGGAGAAGGGGCTTATCTACCAGGGCTACAGGGTGACCCCGCACTGCCCCCGCTGCGAGACCTCGCTTTCCTCGCACGAGGTCGCGCTGGGGTATGCGGAGACGGATGACCCGTCGGTTTACATAAAGTTTATGTTGACCACAGCATCCAGAAAGAAATTGTATGAAAAGCTTGACCTGGAAGATGATGGTGTTGACACCTTCTTTCTCG
>DAOUTY010000241.1 GCA_030668425.1 Chloroflexota bacterium | reverse complement strand
TGTGGATGAACGGACATGGATTCATTGCTGCTCCCGGCATAAACATTCCTTTTTTAGTTTCTGCGCTTGATTGCCCTCTACCTTCCAGTGAAAAAAGGTTCGCACAAAATCCCGTGTGGACCTTAGCTTCGATTAAATTTCTTGATTTCCTTTCAGGCACTCCTTTTTGGTCACATTTTGGTCACGTACTTATCAACACAAAAAGCTTGACATAGGAAGCTCAACTGCCTATAGTTGCTCTCCCAGTTATGCCGATATTACTGGCGACGCACAGGTTTCATCAACCCGCTGCGGATTCCAGGCGGAGATAGGTAAATGGCGCTGAATTTCGATTTGACTGAGGAGCAGAATTTAACGCGTCAGGCTGTTCGGGACTTCGCCGAAAAGGAGATCGCCCCCGTAGCCCAACTGCTGGACGAAAGGGAGGAGTTCTCCGTCGAGTTGACCCGGAAGATGGCCGAAATCGGGCTTCTGGGTTGCTGCGTCCCGGAGAAATATGGTGGATCCAATATAGGGTACACCTCGTATATTATTGCAGTAGAGGAGCTGGCGAGGGTGGACGGTTCTCAGGCCGCCACAATTGCTGCCGCAAACTCGCTGGGGATCGGCCCGATCTACCAGTTCGGGAACGAGAAGCAAAGAGAGGAGTGGCTCCCAAGACTCTGTTCAGGAGATATCCTGGCAGCCTTCGGTCTCACCGAACCGGAGGCTGGCTCCGATGCCGGAAGCTCTCAAACCCGGGCTGAGCTGAGAGGTGACCACTGGGTCATCAACGGGAGCAAAATCTTCATCACGAATTCGGCTTGCTCCCTGACAGGGGTTATTATCGTTCAAGCTATTACGGGACGGCGTGGCGATGGTAAGCTGGAAGTAAGCTGCCTGCTTGTTCCAGCGGACGCAGCCGGCTTAACGGCCAGGGAGATGAAGGGGAAGATGATGTGGCGGGCGTCCAATACGGGCGAGCTATTCTTCGACGATTGTGCCGTGCCTGAGGTGAATCTCCTGGGTAAAAGGGGAGATGGGTTCCACCAGATGCTTTCCACTCTGGATAGAGGGCGGCTGAGCATCGCTGCCATGGGGCTTGGGGGTTCCCAGGGGGCCTTCGAACTCGCTGTGCAGTATGCGAACTCGCGCGTACAATTCGGGCGACCTATCAGCTCTTTTCAGGTGAACGCCTTCAAGCTGGCAGACATGGCCCTCGAAATCGAACTCGCCAGAAATCTGCTCTACAAGGCGTGCTGGCTCTTGGAGAACGAGCGTCCCTTCACCGTGGAGGCGGCTATGGCTAAACTGTACTGCTCCGAGGTGATGCATCGGTGTGTTCATCACGCTGTGCAACTTCACGGAGGCTACGGGCTGATGAAAGATTACAGGGTCGAAAGAATGTACCGAGACCAGAGGCTTCTCGAGATCGGCGAGGGGACATCGGAGGTGCTGCGGATCATAATCGCTCGCAATATCGGCATTGCGGGGAGGGCAATGTAGGAGGGGGAAGCAAAATGAAAGAGAAGAAGGCGAAGCGCGTTAGCGCCGCTGGCAAACCAGTGTCATCCCGGAGAGGGGCCGAAGGGTCCGAGGACTTTCTGACATACTCACCTCAGGTGGAACACCCTGCCGGCGGGCCCAAGGGAAGAGAATTCCTCGGCGAGCGGGTCAGGAATGCCCGCGAAATGCGCGGTCTGACCCTTCTCGACCTCAGCAGCCGGACGGGAATAGGCCTGGATACTTTGAAGCGTGTGGAATCGAATGAAGTGATTCCTCCATTGGGTGAACTGATAAAGCTGGGCAAAGCGCTGGAAATGAAAATGGGCTACTTTATCTCTCCCGGGGCCGATAAACCTATGACCATAGTGCGAGCAGACCAGCGCCGACCCATCTCCCGGTACGGGGAAAGAAAGAGCGGGCAGTACGGCTACTCCTACGAATCTCTAGCCCCGGAAAAGGCGAACCGATTGATGGAGCCCTTTATCGTAACCCTGTTACCCACAGACGTGGAAGAGACGTCTACGCACGACGGGCAGGAGTTTCTTTTTGTCCTGGAGGGACAAATGATGGCCCGAGTCGGGAGCCAAACTGAATTTCTCGGGCCCGGGGATGCGCTCTACTATGATTCGAGTCAGCCCCATTTTGTTAGATGTGTCGGCGGCAGCGAGACCAGGATACTGGCTGTTCTCTATACCGGGTCCGAATAGCCGTTGCCAGAGCCAATGGGCTCACAACAACCCAGCCAGAAGGCAAACAATGCGGGAGGGTAGTTATGGCGAAAAAGGTTGGTATAGTCGGCGCAGGCGTTACCCCCTTTAAGGGCCGATGGATAGAAAAGACCTACTATGAACTGGCCCAGACGGCTGCCATGAGCGCCATGCAGGATGCCGGGCTGGAACCCAAGGATGTGGATGCCGTGTTCTATGGCATCTACAACGATATCTTTGAGAGAACCTGCATCCCCGAGCACCCTCTGCAAGGTATAATAGGCCTCCAGAACAAGTTCGGCATTCGCATATCCAATGGCGGGGCTACCGGCGCTTACGCCATGTCGGCCGCCCATGCCTATGTTACCGGCGAGAGGTTTAAGACCGCGCTGGTCTTGGGGGTTGAGAAGGCGACTGACTGCTTCGACTTCTCGTCAATGTCGGCCACCCCGGAGGTAATCAAAACGATTGGCTGGTCCGGCGACAGTTTCTTCGAGCAGAAGATTGGCTGGTCGGCTTCGGACAGCTACGCAGAGGTGGTCCTGGCCTACATGGACGAGCACCCGGGAGACCTTAAGCCGGAGG
>DAOUTY010000195.1 GCA_030668425.1 Chloroflexota bacterium | reverse complement strand
GCCCATTAACCGGTGAAAGGCCTCTCTAAGTTCAATGTGATGTGTATACGACTGCGCCAGTGGTCGTAGTGCCAGCCGCTGGTTCCTATGTGGTATCTGGCAGCCATCCTCAACTACTCTCGTTCGATTCTTCGTTACTGGACGGACCTCCCAATACTCTTATGGTATGCTATTGCCGGGATGTTGCGCTATTACCCTGTTGTGGCATTATATGCATCGCAGCAGAATATCGCAAGCGCTATGTGGTTTGCCGGGGGAGGTCACGGATTGATAGCTCTGAGAATGTCTCGGTTCAGGCCCGGGAACTGCGAAAGCCAGTTCACTCTTTCATTCTTCAAGTTCTCTGATAGCTCATCTATCTGCTCGTCATCGTAGTGATTCTTGAGGTCGAAGCGGTCCATTTCGACACCGGGTATCTCCGCAGGCACCTCGTATCCCCAGAAATCGTCTTTTACCCACTTGATTTTGTCTTTGGCAATCATCTCCAGTATCTTCACTGAATCTCTCACGGAGATATTCTGGCCCCTGACCATGCCTCCAACAGTCCCCGTGTTCAAGAAGAAGCACTGGATGTCGGGATTGGCCCGGAGGATGTCGAGGAACATGTTTCCCTCCTCCGTCCGGGAACCGACGATAAACGGGTTTGTGCCCACTACTCTGAGCAATTTGCCCGCCTCGGTCGGGTCGCCGGCCGAGGTCTCTACGGACTCGCCGAGCATAAAGGCCGCCGCTGCCCACTCCTGACTGAGGCGGGCGACCGGAGGCATAATGTCCTGTCTCCTGGTGATGAACACGATGAAATCCACCTTCTCCAGATCCACGCTTTCATCGGTGAATGCAATGTCCCTTCTCTTGACCATCGCACGGCCATTGGAAGTCAGGCTGCTATCGAAGAAATCGACCTTCCCCGTCTCCGGATGTACCAACACATTCTCCAATATGGCCCTGGGGCTCAAGGCCGCCGCGTAGAGCAGGGGTTGAGAGCTAGCTTCCAGGCTGTCAGTCTTTATGTAGAATGAGTCCTCCGTGCCGACCGCCGCGCCGTCCCTTTTTAATATCACGACGTCGTCCTGCCGAATAACGACTGTCTCAGGATAGCCCAGCCAGTGCGAATGGCAGGACAGGGAGGTCTTACCAGTCCCGCTGAGGCCGAACAGCAGAAAGCCGAAATCCCTCAACTCCTTGCCCCTGTATACGCGCAATACCTTGCTTGCCGCATGAAGACCGAGATGCCCCTGCTTCTTGGCCCAATACATGACCTGCCGAAGCATCGCCTTCTTATTCTCGCCCTTGTAGTCGCTTCCCAAAATGATCGTCAATCCGGCTGCAGGGAACACGAGCACCTTCTTCTCCTGCCATTCCGGCACGGTGAGTGCTATGAAATCGGGCTCCTTCCCTTCAGAAGGGAACAGGGTATTGCCCCACATCAAGGGGAGCCTGGCGTACTCGGTCGTGACATACAACCTGCAGTGCCCCTTGAACCCCGGTGTTGAGCACATGACCCTGTCCAGTGCTATCATCTCTTTCTTCTTCAGGTAGTCGAGGACATTATGGACGAGCTCGGCGTCTTCCGGGTCCGGCTGGTCCAGTATCACCTCAGTCAACTTCGCCATTCTGTTCCGCACGTTGGTCGTTACGGAGAGGTTGCCGAACTCGCTTATGACCCCGCCGTGCTCCAGGGCCCAGGCACGGAGGCTCTCCTCCGAGGGGTTATCTATGATCTTCTTAGGCTCGAACTTTTTCCCCAGTATCTGCTCCATTTAGGGTCCCGCCTCCAGTTCGGTATTCCTCGTCCGACAACGGACGTAAGGTATATGCAATTGTACCACGAAAAGCAACAGTTGCCCTTCAAGTCCTACGCTTCTTCTTTCCGCCTACAAGCTCCTCAAGTATCATCACTGCGGCCTTCTTGTCAAGAGGCTCGTTGTTATTGCCGCACTTGGGCGAGTGGATGCAGCCGGGGCACCCTTCCCGGCAGGGGCACTCTGAGATCGCCTTGAGTGTCGCCCGCCACAGCTCTGTGATTAACTCGAATCCTTTCTCGGCGATACCGATTCCTCCGGGGTAGGCGTCATAGATGAATATCTGGGCTTTGCCGGTATCAGGATGGAGGAGTGTGGAGACGCCGCCTATGTCATTTCGGTCGCAGAGGGCGAACAGGGGCAACAGGGCGATGGTAGCGTGCTCGGTAGCGTGCAGACCTCCAGCGATATCAAGTCCCGCTGCTGCCAGTTTCCCCTCAACCTGCGGTGGTATGTCGAACCACAGGGCCACAGACGAGAAGATGTGGGGTGGTAGGTCGAGGGGCTCTTCGCCGATTACCTCCTCGGTGAATATTCGCTTCTTCTTGAAGCCGAGCACGGTCGTGGTAACCTCTACTTCACCCAGATGCATCATTATGCCGTGTATGGATTTCTCAAGGCCTGTTCTGATTATGCTGATGTCGGTTATGTCCTTGGTCTGGGTATAGTAGGGGACATCAGTAGGCACAGCGTAGGCGGTGCGCGTTGTCAGGTCCAGCTCGGTGACCAGGTAGGACTCACCCTGATGAAGGTAAATGGCGCCGGGGTGGGTCTGGAAAAAGGCGTTGGCCTCCTCGACTGTCTCCAGAAGGCGGCCGGTGGTGGTATCAACCAGGGAATAGTTATGGGATGAGGTGGAGCGGATGTTGATCTCCTGGGCGGGATATATTACTGTGGGCGAAGGGTACCAGCGGCCGAGGTGCCTGTGCAGCAAGCCCTCTCCTTCGAGTTCAGCTACTGCCTGTCTGCAATTGTCCCCAAATAACGTCTCCCTGGTGTCGGTCAGGGGCAACTCCCAGGCGGCACAGAGGAGGTGGGGCTTCAGGATATGCAGGTTGCCGGGGTCGGTCAGGGCGTTCTCATGGCTCTTGCCGAAGAAGAAGTCAGGATGGCGCATAAGATACTGGTCGAGGGGATTGTCCAGGCCGATGAGAAAGCTCAGGGAGAGCTCCCTGCTTCTGCCACTCCTTCCTGCCTGCTGCCAGGTGCTGGCGATGCTACCCGGGTAGCCGGTTAGCACAGTGGCGTCCAGATCACCGATATCCACTCCCAGTTCCAATGCCGTGGTGGTCACTGCGGCCAGCAAATCGCCCTCGAACAACTCGCGCTCGATCTGGCGTCGGTCCTCAGCCAGGTAGCCGGCGCGGTAGGGCTTGACCATCTCCGCCAGTCCCGGTTCCTTCTGGTTGAGCTGGTCCCGCACGTAGAGGTATATAAGCTCGGTGAGGCGGCGGCTACGGGTGAAGGCGAGGCTGCGAATCCTCTGCTGCACAAGCTCAGTCAGTATGAGAGTAGCTTCGCTGTTGGCGCTGCGACGGGTAGACTTCACCTCGTCGATGAGCGGGGGGTTCCAGAAAACGAAGTCCTTGCCCCCGTGGGGAGACCCGTCCCCGGTGATGACCTCGAAGGATAAACCTGTTATTCGCTCGACGTGTTCCTTGGGGTTGGCGATGGTGGCGGAGCAACAAATGAACTGGGGACTCGCGCCATAGTAAGCGCAGAGACGCCTGAGGCGGCGGAGCACATTGGCCACATGTGAGCCGAAGACGCCCCGGTAGATGTGGGCTTCGTCGATCACGACATACCTCAGTCGAGAGAGCAGCTCCCTCCACGAACGGTGGTTGGGCAGGATGCCCAGGTGTACCATATCCGGGTTTGAGAGCACGATCTCTGCCGATTTCTTTATCTCGGCGCGCTCCCACTGGGGGGTGTCGCCATCGAAGGTAGCGTAGTTTAGCTTCATC
>DAOUTY010000132.1 GCA_030668425.1 Chloroflexota bacterium | reverse complement strand
GCGATTGCTTCGGCACTTCGTGCCTCGCAATGACATGATAGAAATTCCCCTTCGACAGGCATGTCCTGAGTTCATCGAAGGGCTCAGGGCGAACGGTTATCCCCGGTCACCCTCACCCTAACCCTCTCCCATCCAGGGAGAGGGGATTCTTCAGCTCCACTCAGAGACCCTCGGAATAACGGAAATCGAAGGGCTCGCAATGCCACAGCAGAACTGGAATCCAGATACTACGGAAGGGGAAAGCGCTTGACATCGGTAGTATAATCGATATAGACCGTCGTAATTGTTTACCGTTGGGGGTGAGCAGATAGAGTGACTATCTCCGCATTTTCTTCAGTCATCTAAAAGGTCTTCTTAATCTTCTGACAAACCCGCTTACGTAATTCTTTTAACGCACTATATTAAAAATATGTAATACGCAAGTAGCTACTTTGTGCCGGTATAAAACGATGATCAATGCCTGACCTGACAGGCTGATTCAAGGAGGTATCATGGCTCAACAGAAGCACGCTCGTATATTCGAACACCCCCTTCTTTTCGGCTCATTCCGCAGTTGGCTGACGTTACTCTGGAATAACAGGGACATAGACAGGAAATTCATAATCCGCGCCCTGATTGTCACACTCTCCACCCTTCTCACCAGCCCCTTCAGACTATATGAATCGGTCCGGTACGGTAGAATCGTTAGAAACACAGCGGTTCATCCCTCTCCCATTTTCATAATAGGCCACTGGCGAACCGGGACAACCCACCTGCACAATATATTGTGCCAGGACAAAAACCACGGGTATGTCTCCATGTTTCAAGCATTTGCCCCGGGTTTGTGTCTGGTTGGTGAAAAAATAATTAAAAGACCGTTCAACAAATTGGCCAAGAAACTTCATCCTACCAGAGAGATAGACAATATCCCGCTCTCAATGGACAATCCTGAAGAGGAAGACCTTGCGATTGCCAACATGTCGTCCTACTCTTACCTCCACATGTATACATTTCCCCGACAAGCCCGTTACTTCTTTGAAAGGTATATAACCTATTTCTACAACCTGCCTGAATCAATCATCGCCAAATGGAAGGAACTCTACCTGACTATGATGCGCAAGGCCACACTGGAAGCCGGAGGGAAGCGACTGGTCATTAAGAACTGTGCCGATAGCGCCCGCATCAAAACGCTGCTTGAGCTCTTTCCCGATGCCAAATTCATCCACATCTACCGTAATCCTTACGACATCTTTCGCTCAACTCAGCATCTGTATAGGGTCGTACTGGAGAGGTCTCAGTTGCAGGCAATCAGCCCGGATGAACTTGAGGCTTGGGTTCTGCAATTCTATACGCAGCTCATGCAGAGGCTCCTGGCCGATAGAGCGCTCATCCCTGCGGGTAGCCTGGTAGAGGTGAAATATGAGGATTTGGAAAAGGAACCCTTAGCTCAATTGCGTAAAGTGTATGAGACTTTGAGTGTGCCGGGATTCGCCGAGGCAGAACCAGCCATGCATGCTTACCTCGATTCTATTGCAGATTTCAAAAAGGGTGCATATAAGAAGTTGGATGATAACCTCATAAAAAAAGTAAACCAGCACTGGCACTTTGCGTTTGATGCATTGGGCTATAAACGCCTTGAGCCAGCGAGTGGGGGAAAGAGCACAGGGGAGAAGGCAGGGAAAAGTTGAAACTCATCATAGGTTTAGCTACTATATTACTTGGCGCTTTCACCTTGGTGAAAACATTCATATTGTAAGGAAAGGAGAAGAATGACAGAGCCAAAAAGCAAGAACATTACCTGGCACAAACCCCTGATCACGTGTGCGGACAGGGAAGAAAGAAACCGGTACAAAGGGGTGGTTCTATGGCTGACAGGACTGCCCAGTTCCGGTAAATCCACCCTGGGCCACGAAGTGGAACGGCTCCTGTTTGAAAGGGGCTGCAATTCCTATGTGCTGGACGGGGACAATATCCGGCACGGGCTCAACAAGAACGTTGGATTTTCTCCCGAGGACCGCAAGGAGAATATTCGCCGGATCGGAGAGGTCGCCAAGCTGTTTGCTGAGGCAGGGGTGATTGTGTTCACCGCCTTCATCTCCCCATACCGAGAGGATCGGGATCAGGCAAGGGCGTTGAACGAGCCGGGGAGGTTCTTTGAAATCTATTGTGAATGCTCAGTTGGCGAGTGCGAAAACCGGGATCCCAAAGGGCTCTGGCAGCGGGCCCGGAAAGGCGAGATCGAGGACTTCACCGGTGTGAGTGCGCCCTATGAAGAGCCCCTGACCCCCGAGATAATCGTTCAGACCGATAAATATGGCCTGGAGGAATGCGCTGAACAGATCATGCGCCACCTGGAAGAGCAAGGTGTTATTCCCCCCTTATAATGGTTGCGCGTGTAGTCTCAACCTTTGATTTGAACAAGGAGGTAATATGACAGAGGTGAACAATGCTTTGTCACCCCATGGAGGCACTCTTGTCGACAGGGTGCTGGGGCCGGCTGAGGGCAGGGAAAAGGCCAAACAGGCGAGAATCAAACTTCCTCTTGAAGGCTCAAGAGCAACCGAGATTATGAGCATCGCCCATGGTTTCTTCTCTCCTGTCAAAGGCTTTATGGGTCACAAGGATGTGGACTCAGTTTGTAAGGACATGCGTCTTGCCAGTGGATACATCTGGGGTATCCCCATCGTCTTCGATATCTCGGAGGGCGAGATTAAGGAGAAGGGGATAAAGGAAGGAGACACACTCCTTTTTACATATCAGGATCAACCTTTTGCCACGCTGGATCTGGAAGAGATTTTCTCCTATGACAGAACCTTGATGGCAGAAAAGGTCTACGGTACTACAGAGGACAAACATCCCGGTGTAAAGAGGACATATGCCTACAAGGACAAGTTTCTTGGCGGTGATGTTACCATCATAAATCAGCCCAAAATAAACCCGCCGTTCGACAAATACTGGTATCCTCCCAAGGTGCTCAGGCAGAAGATGGCTGAGACAGGGTGGGAGAGAGTCGTTGCTCATCAAACCAGGAATGTTCCCCATACGGGGCACGAGTGGTTGATGAAAGGTGCGTGGTTTGCTTCCAATGCCGATGCGATCCTGGTAAGTTGCGTGGTTGGAGAAAAGAGAGCTGGAGACTATATCGACGAAGCGATCGTGCTGACCCACGATGAATTGGGGAAAACCGGCTACTTCAAAGAAGGTACTCACCTCACCTCCATTCTGCTATGGGATATGCGGTATGCGGGACCACGAGAGGCCATCTTCCATGCTATTGTGAGGAAGAATCTGGGTTGCACCCATCACATGTTTGGCAGGGACCACGCCGGGGTAGGGTCGTACTACTCACCTTACGCTGCCCACGAGATATTTGAGCAGGTGCCCGACCTGGGCATAGGCTCGGTGCTGACCCTTGAGTGGTGGTATTGCCCGGTCTGCGGTGAGGTAACCTATTCGGGGCTCTGCGGGCACGACAAGGAGCAGCAGGGATTCAGTGGTACCGTTATCAGAAGCATCATTCAGGATGGAGTCAAACCGCCGCGACTGATATTCAGGCCGGAGGTCTTCGACCTGGTCATGGAAGCCGGTGACAAGTACGGCTTCGGGTCACCATTCGTGACTGAGGAATATCTAGCCAAGAGGAACCCTGTTATCAGCGTTCCGCCGATGGAGGTATAAGATGGCAGAAACCTATCCCATAAACATATGGATAAACGAAGAGCGATTGGAGAAACTCCAGCAAGCCGGGCTTGCGGACATGGCCCAGGAGGCGTTTGCCGGACTGAAGAAGCTGCCGGTGCCCACAAACGAGCAACAGAGGGACGCAGTATTACAGAAGTTCCCCATGGCAAAGTACGATTCGGCAACCACCAAATCCATCGAGCTGCTGCCCCGGGATGCAAAGGACAGGATATTTGACTTAGTGGTCGAAAAGAAAACCTTAGACGTGATAGACGCATTTCTGGCATCCACGATATGATAGTGGCCAGACGGTGCCAGGGGTGTATTGCCACCCAAAAATAGCGATTGAAAACCGGGTTGGTGTCGCCACATTCCTGTGTCATTGCGGGGAGCCCTGAGCCAGTCGAAGGGGCGACGAAGCAATCTTGAATGTGTTTTGCGGTTGCCTGTGGCGCATTGCCGTAAATACACTATCGTGATATAGTAGAGCGCAAAAAAACCGCGAGGAGGGGGGCAAAATGAAAAAGAGAATACAGTCATTCATAGCCTTAGCTTCACTGATAATCGGTGCGATTATTCTCCCGGTGATAGCACGTCGCCGTGGTCCGACGAAACGTATCCCCAATGGGCCGCTCTATTCATTGGTGCCGGAGCGCGAGAAGTTAATCCGATATCACCCGGTAGACTACTCAAAACCAGTCGCCCATGTACCGATTCCCCAACACCCTTATATGGCGCTGAATCCCGGTAGCAACATGCACTGTGATGCCTACATCAGCGACACCTATGAGGCAAGCGGACCGCTGGGGTTGAATACAGAGGTCATCACGAGAACCCAGGGCTTTGGAGGGTATGGCACGATTACATTTGACAGCAGGGGACGGCTTGTCGGGGTGTACGGCAACGGGAGGTCGTTTAAAATCGAGCTCATAGACCCCTACACGTTCGAAGAACTGGCATCCTATAAACTCCCACCACGGTCCATCCAGTTCTTTTTCCGGGGCATCAGGCCCTGGGAGTATCTCGGCGCTGGGATGTACTTCTACCTTGACAACGAGGATCGCGCCGTAGTGCCAACGACTAAGAATACCGTCCAGGTCGTCCAGGTTCCCGGCCCCGAAGGCCGCGGAGAGTTCGAACTGGTGCGCGAATACGATCTTGCGGATTACCTCGTGCCCGGGAAAGAGGACAGCCCTGCGTTTGTGCTGCCAGAGTGGAGCGGAGAGTATTACTGGTACGCGACCACGGAGGGGATGGTGGGCACGATACATAAGGAATCCGGCGAAGTCCGCACGATGCGGCTGGAGGGGGAGCTGGTCGAGAACTCCTTTGCCGTCGGCGAGGATGGGGTTTTCATTATCTCTGACCAGGCGATGTACCGCTTCAATCACGACAGCAGTGGAAATATTGTTATAGACTGGCGCACGGAGTACAGCAAGGCTGCTGAGAAAAAGGCCGGACATATCAGCGTGGGCTCGGGCTCGTCAACGACGCTGGCGGGAGGGCCCGACGGCCTGGTTATTATTACAGACAATCCTGAACCGAGGATAAATCTCCTGTTTATCAAGCGTTCCGATGGTACCCTGGTGGGCAGCGTACCGCTGTTTGCAGAAGAGAAAAGCGGCACAGACCTCACAGCCATCGGGTTTGAGCATGCGGATGAGAACGGGAATGGTACCGGTGTGTACTCGGGGATTGCAGAGAACAACTGGGGG
>DAOUTY010000123.1 GCA_030668425.1 Chloroflexota bacterium | reverse complement strand
CAAGATAGCCAAAGGTGAACTGATACTAGCCCTGGCACTCACCGAACCCAGCGCCAGCTACGATGCGGCGGATATCACTGTTCAAGCGGTCCCCGACGGAGATGACTTCGTTATCAGCGGCACCAAGCTCTTCGTTGAAAATGCCCGGGTTGCCGATTATCTGATATGTGCCACCAGGACCAAGAGCAGTGAGAACAAACAAGACGGGATCACCCTCTTCCTGGTGAATGCCAAGAGCCCAGGAATAAGCTGCACCCTGTTGAAAACGTTCACCGCCGACAAGCAGTGTGAGGTCGTTTTCGATAAGGTACGAGTTCCCAAAGCAAACATGCTCGGTGAGCTCAACTGGGGATGGGAGATAGTGGAGGACATCATAGAACAGGCAGCGTTTTCCCAATGCCCCTGGATGATGGGTGGGGCCGAGCAAGTTCTGGAAATGTCCGTTACTTACGCCAAGGAAAGGGTTCAGTTCGACCGACCTATTGGAAGTTTCCAGGCCATCCAGCACAAGTGCGCCAATATGTCAACAGATGTCGCAGGCGCAAGGGATATCATCTATCAGACAGCCTGGAAGATAAGCGAGGGGCTTCCGTACAAAATGGACATCTCAATAACGAAAGCTTGGACCTGCGAGGCTTACCGAAAGGCCTGCGTTGAGGGAATCCAGATTCACGGTGGAATTGGCATCACCCAAGACCATGACGCACAACTCTACTACCGCCGTGCCAAGGCGATGGAAACCGCCTTCGGGGATGCTGATTACCACCTCGAACTGATAGCTCGCCAGATGGGCCTATAACAGCCAGCATTGTTCATGATGATTGCAGAGTAGGGGCACGGCATGCCGTGCCCCTACTAAATGCTCAACCTCATCCCCTCATAGCTCAGGGATATATCCGCCCCAAGGCTCTTTGCCACCTGCTCAACCTCTTCCTTGATCTCGTCCTCGAACACGGGGCTGAGGTGTATAATCATCACCTGCGGCAGATAGCCCCTGGTTCTCCTGAATCCGGCCAGTTCCTCACCAAGCAGATGAGGCGTGAGGTGCCCAGAGGAGACAGCGTGCTCTTCCAGCCTGTTAGGCAGTGTCACATCGATGAACAGCAGTTGCGGCGATATGTTTTCCCAGCATGAGGACAAACCGGGCCCTGTATCCCCGCTATAAAAGAGGCTTCTTCCCTCATCAGAAGTAATCTGATACCCCACCGCAGGGACACCATGCTTCACAGGGACCGCCAGCACCTTGTAGCCGCCGATAATCTCGACCTTGTGGGGCTCCAAGGGACAGAATTCCAGCGGAGGATTGGCGGTAGGTATCTTAGTAAAGTCAGGGTATATAACGCCGTTGAGAATGTGATCGGAGATAGCGTGGAGCGTGCTGGCCTGAGAATAAACTCGGATATTCTTCTCAAAATGCGAGATATTGAGAGCAATAGCGGGCACATCCCTCACGTGGTCGTAGTGGCAGTGGGTGAGCAGAATATGACCCACCTTTTCCTGCTCTGAAAGAGAAAGGCTGGAGGTAAGCGCCCCGGCGTCCACTGCAACAGTATCGTCGATGAGCAGGGTCGTCAGCCTTGTAGTCGCCGATTCAATATTGTGTGCTCCCAAAACCCTGATCTCCATTTCGCGTTCTCCTTTCTCTAGTAGTCGCTCTCAGCGGGTAACCAGCAGGGGATTGAAATCAGTGTCGTAGTCGTAGGTATCGATATCTTCTTTTCTCTTCAGGTAGTTCACCACGACGTAGGTAAAAGGGGTGGCCACCACCTCGTAAATGGTCTTGACCAGCCAGTGGGTAATGATTATGCCGCCAATGACAACCCCGGGCAGGGTGCCGCCGAAGGCGATGGCGATGAAAACCGAGGTGTCCAATCCCTGGCCGACGATAGTGGAGCCAATAGTCCTGGCCCATAGAAATCGCCCCTTGGTCCTGATTTTCATCTTGGCCAGGACATAGGAATTGGCGAACTCGCCAACAAGATAAGCGGCAAACGAGGCTGCCAGAATCCGGGGGGTATAGCCTAAAATGCGATCATATGCAGTCTGAACATCGGCATCAAGCGCCGGGATTTGCCCCGCCACCCAGAAAGCTCCGACTGCGATCATGTTGCAGAAAAACCCCAGCCATATAACACGGCGTGCCTGTCGATAACCGTAGACCTCGGTGAGAATATCACCAAATATGTAGCTTAGGGGAAAGATGACTATGGCAGCGGGCAAAGGCGCCGGTAGTTCCAGACCGCCAAGCCTCCATGAACCAACGCCCATGGTTATCAGCTTAACAGCGATAATATTCGCCGTAATGAGGCAGGTAATGAATATAGCGGCAACAACAAGGAACCGTTGCGAGACAACCATCGACTTCTAAATCCAGCGCCGTGAGCGGAAGAAAAAGAGCATGCCCCCGATGATACCGACCATGGCTATGATTATTCCGGCAAAGACTGCCGGGCTGTCAACAGGCATGGGATAGATATTCATCCCTAAGATGCTGGCAATAAGCGTCAGGGGCAGCATTATCGTCGAGATGATAGTCAGCACCCGGATAACCTCGTTGAGGCGAAACGAGGTCAGCGCATTATTGGTATCGCTGAGACCCTCCACTACCTCTTTGTAATCTTCGAGGGTATCCCGAATTTTGCGCAAGTGGTCTGCGATATCTCCGAAATAGATTTCGGGATCCTCCTTGAAGATGGGCCACTCCTTTTGCTCCAGTGTCTCCACTGCCTCCGTCTGAGGCTTAATTATGCGCCTAAATGAGATGATATCGCGGCGCAATACCGCTACACTGGCAACCGTGCCTCGGGGGTTCTCACCAAAGATGCGGTCCTCCACCTCCTCAATGTTATCGCCGATCTTGAACAATATGGGGAGACAATAGCTAACGAGCCTATCGAGGATTATATACAGCAGATAACCAGGGCTCCGGCCCATGTTTTCCTCTCGTGCCTTTTCGTTCGTTTGACACGTTTTAAACAGACTCACCAGTGGCTTGAGGTCCCCCTGATGTAAAGTGATCAGGTAATGTTCGCCGACGAAGACAGAAACCTGGCTCGGTGTGGTGACGCCAGCTTGGAGATTGAACACCGGGAAATGGAACACCATAAAAAAATAGTCTTCGTACTCGTCGATCTTTGGCATCTGGATTTTACTTAAACAGTCATCCAGATCGAGAGTATGAAAGGGGTAATTCTCGGCAAGATACTTAGTCTCTTCCTCCGTGGGCCTCTCGATATTGACCCAGGTTAGCTTTTGCCATGTAATAGATCCGACGCTCGGCTCCATTTTGGTTACAGTGGATGTAACCACATCAGGACCATGTTTTCTCCTAACCGGAGGCCTGGTTATCCGTCTCATCTTCATCAGTAAGGAAACAACTCCAGTTGATAATCAGATGGAAGAAAGATACCTCTCGGCGGAGATGGCAGCGGTTGCCCCGTCACCAACAGCGCTGGAGACCTGCCGTGCCGAACCCGCACGTATATCGCCGGCAGCGAATATACCGGGCACCCCTGTTTCCATCTGGTCATTCACCAGTATAAAGCCTTCTTGAGATAAGGCAACCACCCCCTCCAGATAGCCTGTGTTGGGGCGTAACCCAACAGCTACGAAAATGCCCGAAACCTCCAGTTTTGATTCTGTCCCGGTTTTCACATTTCGCAACCCCAGTTCCCTGACCTGGCCATCTCCTCCGATGGATTCAACCACCGTATCCCAGAGAAACTCTATCTTGGGCCGGGCAAAGGCCCCTTCACTAAGTATCTTTGTCGCCCTAAGCTGGTCACGGCGGTGGATTACAATCACTTTGGAGGCAAACCTCGTAAGAAAAAGGGCATCGTTAATGGCAACATTCCCACCTCCCACTACCGCTATCACCTGATCCTTGAAAAAGGCGCCATCGCATGTGGCACAATAGGACACCCCCCTACCCCTGAGCTCCTCCTCCCCAGGCACACCCAGCTTGCCATGCTCGGAGCCGCCAGCGATGATAAGCGCCTTCGCACGATACTGACCCTCACTTGTATGCACAATCTTCTCCTCTTCCCCAACCTCAACCCCCTCAACCTCGGCCATGATTATCTCAAGGCCATACTTCGTTGCCTGCTGTTCCATCAACGAGCCCAGCTCAGCCCCAGAGATACCATGGGGAAACCCAGGGTAGTTCTCCACGAGCTCTGCATTGATTATCTGCCCCCCGGGGATGGCCCTTTCAATCAATAACGTGGACAATCTTGCCCTGGTGGCGTCCAAGCCAGCACTGAGACAAGCAGGCCCACCACCGATAATGATTAACTGGTAGGAATTACCCATATTTCAACTCCCGGATAAACACAATGTAAGCGTTCAGCCGTCAGCTTTAAGCTCCCTGCAAAACCTGTAGGGGCGCATGGTCATACACCCCTACTTTTTTTAAACTGAACGCTGAGTGCTTATAGCTGAACACTTGCTTTTTAGGTCAGAGTAGCATCCAAGTGCTTCTTCAGTTCCGCCTTGGACCTGAGTCCCACGATCTGCGTCATCGGCTTACCTTCTTTGAATAGCAATAGAGTGGGAATGCTACGAATGCCGTAATCTGTTGCCGCCTTGGGGTTCTCATCTACATTGACCTTACCAAATCCTACCCGTCCCTCGTACTCGCCGGCTAACTCCTCCACCATAGGAGCAATGGCACGACACGGGGCACACCAGGGTGCCCAAAAATCGACCAAGAACGGCGTCTTAGCCTCGATCACGACTTCATTGAAGTTCTTGTCATCCACACTTAGCGGCTCAGCCATATGTACCTCCGTAACAGCTTTATTGACAGGCTAACCCTTGATGGCCCCGGCCAGGTCCTGCAACACCTCTCGCTTGGCGGTGATAATTGCATTCCTTATCGCATCGGCATCGCTGCGACCATGGGCTACGATGACATTGCCGTTGACGCCGAATAGAAGAGCGCCGCCATATTCCCGATAGTCCAAGGTGCCGATAATGGAGTGGAAGGTAGGCTCAAGGAGATCAGCAGCCTCCATAAAATTCGGGTTCTCAGCCACAGCCTTTCTCAGAGCGCCAAGAAGCATTTCACCAATGCCTTCGCCCAGCTTGAGCAAGACATTGCCGGTGAAACCGTCGGTTACAATCACATCAGCCCGCCCACTGGCGATATCTCTACCCTCAACATTGCCAATGAAATTGAGTTTGGATTTCCTCAGCATCTTGTGCGCCTTCTGAACCATCTGACTGCCCTTTGTATCCTCTTCACCACTTGAGAGAAGCCCGATTCGAGGGCTTTCCACGCCGAAGATCTTCTGCATATAGATACTGCCCATTTTGCCGAACTGAGCCAATGACATCGGCTTGCAATCAGCGTTCGCCCCAAGGTCAAGGCAGAGAACCGGTCCCGTAGGGAAAGGGAAGACCGCGCCCAGGGCGGGACGGAAGATTCCTTTCGTTCTACCCAAGATCAGAGTGGCCGCGGCCATCACTGCCCCAGTATTACCCGCAGAGACAAATGCCGCGACCTCCCCGCTTTTAATCAGATGTATCCCGACTACAATGGATGAATCCCTCTTTTCCTTAACCGCCGGGACCGGGCGCTCCTCCATGGTTATAACTTCGCTGGCATGGACAACGCTTACCCCGCATCCAGCAGGGTCATGGTTATTCAGTTCCCCCCGCACCACGTTCTCCTGCCCCACCAACACAATCTCTATCTTGTCGTCATCGATTGCTGCAATTGCCCCCT
>DAOUTY010000032.1 GCA_030668425.1 Chloroflexota bacterium | reverse complement strand
GAAGACCAATGCTCTATCCACTGAGCTACGGGCGCATTTTTCAGGATTTGGGTGAGGAGTAAAACCGTTTTCGAACCTGTGATGCTGGTTTGAAAATCAGAACGATAACAGGAATGTCGCAAATGGGGTGAGCGGAGGGATTCGAACCCTCGATCTCCAGGGCCACAACCTGGCGCCTTAACCGCTAGGCTACGCCCACCACGATAAGGTCACAGCCCGTTCCAAGCTGAGCACATTGTACATTTGCTCCTGTCAATAGTCAAGGTGAAGCTCGCTGTGGCGTGAAGGGGTGGGCAGAAATTTGCGCCTTGACCTTATATATGCTACTATTAGACGGCAGCGTAGCAACGTGCTTATTCACTCGATTGAACTTTATGCAGGAAGGCATGTTTGTCTGGGGGAGCGAGCCCCGTTTAATTCAAATCTCGCGGATAATTCACTCGGACAACGTCGGGTGATTTTTTTTGCCTGTGGGATGCTCAGACAAGTAAGGAGAACGGAATATGAAGGCGCATGAGTATCAAGCTAAGGAGCTACTGGCGGAGTACGGAGTTCCTATACCTGTCGGCGGGGTGGCAAAGACAGCTTCGGAAGCGAGGGAAATAGCGGCCGGTCTCAAGGGGCAGATAGTGGTCAAGGCCCAGGTCCATGCCGGGGGGCGGGGCAAGGCGGGCGGCATCAAGATCGTCTCAACACCGGATGAGGCTGAGCAAGCTGCCAGGGACATGCTCGGGAGCATGCTGGTCACTCATCAGACCTCGCCTGAGGGGGTGCCGGTGAACGCTGTCCTCGTCGCGGAGGCGGCGGACATCGAGAAGGAGCTATATCTGGGGATAGTCATCGATGGTGTGGCCGGCCTGCCGGTGATCATGGCCAGCGAATCCGGAGGAGTGGACATCGAAGAGGTTGCGAGTACGAGCCCTGAAAAGATACTGAAGGCTTACGTTTACCCCGGGCTCGGTGTCCGTCCCTACCTGGCACGTCAGTTGGCTTTTGACCTGAATCTGAATAAAGAGCAGGTAAAGTCGGCCACAGAGTTGATATCTAATCTCTACAAGCTGTTTGAAGCCAAAGACTGCTCGCTGGCTGAAATAAATCCTCTGGCTGTCACCACTGATGGCAGGCTTCTCGCTGTAGATGCGAAGCTCAACTTCGACGACAACGCCCTTTTCCGCCAGCGGGATGTCGAGGAATTGCGTGATGTGCAGCAGGAAGACGCACTCGAAGTGGAGGCAAAGAGCAAAGGGATTGAGAACTACATAAAGCTGGATGGCGAGGTGGGTTGCCTGGTCAATGGTGCCGGCCTTGCCATGGCGGTTCTGGACCTGCTGAAGCAAGTGGGTGGGAACGCTGCGAATTTCCTTGATATCGGCACGATCAATGACCCCGACCGCGTTGTTCAGGCGATAGGAATCATCAACTCTGACCCGGATGTCAAGGTGATACTGGTGAATATCTTCGGTGGGATGGCCCGGACGGATGTGATTGCCCAGGGACTTGTTGCTGCCAGCAAACAGATGGAGATAAAGGTTCCGGTGGTGGTTCGGCTGGCTGGTACTAATGTTGACGAGGGCAACCGCATACTGGATGAATCCGGCCTGAACCTGATAAGGGCTTATAGCTTCAAAGAGGCTGCGCAGAAAGCGGTAGAGGCAGTCCAAAAATCAAATTGAGGTGTTTGTCGTGAGCATTCTAGTTGATAAGGAGACACGGCTTTTAGTTCAGGGTATCACCGGCGGTGAGGGCAGCTTCCACACGCGCCGCTGTGTAAAGTATGGGACAAATGTGGTTGCAGGTGTTACTCCAAATAAGGGAGGGGCCGATCTGGATGGTATTCCCGTGTTCAATACCGTAGAGCGCGCTGTGGCTGAGACCGGCGCCAATACGAGTATTATCTTCGTTCCTGCTCCGTTTGCGGCTGATGCCATATTGGAGGCTGCCGATGCCGGGATCAAGCTCATTGTTTGCATTACCGAGGGCATCCCGACCCTGGATATGGTTATGGTCAGCAGTCATCTCAAGCAAAAGGGAGCGCGCCTTATCGGGCCCAACTGCCCTGGCGTGCTCTCTGCAGGAAAATGCAAGGTTGGGATTATGAGCGGCGATATTTTCCTCGAAGGAAACGTTGGCGTGGTCTCACGCAGCGGTACACTGACCTACGAGGCGGTAAACCAGCTAACTGAGCTCGGTATCGGGCAGTCGACGTGTGTAGGCCTCGGCGGGGACCCTATCATAGGAACGGTCTTCGTTGATGCCCTGGAGCTCTTCGAGCAGGACCCCCAAACCGAGGCCGTGGTGCTCATCGGCGAGATCGGTGGCAATCAGGAGCAGCGGGCAGCGGAGTTTATAAAGGACAAGATGTCCAAGCCGGTGATTGCCTTCGTTGCCGGGAGTAGCGCCCCTCCAGGCAGGCGAATGGGGCACGCCGGGGCAATCATCACGGGCAGCTCAGGCAGGGCGCAGGAGAAAATCGCTGCTTTGAGTGAAGCTGGCGCTACCATAGCGATGAGCCCTGCTGAGGTCGGTATCACGACCCGGAAGGTGCTGGCTTCAAGGAGCTAGAAACAAAATACGCTGGTTAACTACGGAACATTCCATTCTGGGGGAACCTCAATGGTCCCCCAGATTTTTTTATGTACGTGGCTGCTGAAAAGAAGAAGGAGGATATCATCCCAGGGTGTCGTGTGTTGTTGTCAGTGCTTTCTTGCAATGACTTCGTCTGTCATTCCTGCGGAAGCAGGAATCTAAACAAGAGGGGATATGGATTCCCGCCTGCGCGGGAATGACACATGAGTGGAGCTTGGCTGGGCATTTCTATGGTCTATTTTCGTAACAATGACGCAAAAAATAGGGGGGTGTGAGGTGGCGACGGAACCCATCCTACGGACTATCAGCCCTTCTGTTTCTTTCTCCGGCTAGCTTTTGCCTGATAGCAACTTGAGGCTAATCTGAGAGCAAGTTAGCCCGATGTTATTCCCCGAGTGTATTTCCCTTGACACATACACCTAGCTATGTTTTAATCAGTTCTAATTGGCTAATACCGCGAGAATACGATTGGTATAGGTTGGGATGATATGAGAAGCGATGTCACGAAAAAGGGCGTTGAGCGCGCTCCTCACCGGTCACTGATGCGTGCTTTGGGTTTGACTTCCAGGGAAATAGAACAGCCCATAGTTGGCATTGTCAATAGCTTCAATGAGATTATCCCTGGTCATATTCACCTGAAAGCAGTGGCTGAAGCGGTGAAGGCTGGTGTATACAGCGCTGGCGGCACGCCTCTGGAGTTCGAGACTATTGGAGTTTGCGATGGCATTGCCATGGGACATCTGGGAATGAGGTACAGCTTGCCCAGCAGGGAGTTGATAGCGGATTCCGTAGAGACCGTGGTTCAAGCTCATGGTTTTGATGCGTTGGTATTCATCCCGAACTGTGACAAGATCATTCCCGGGATGCTGATGGCTGCGGTAAGGCTCAACATACCGGCTATATTCGTCAGCGGTGGGCCGATGCTGGCGGGTCGTATGGCTGGTGGTAAGTGCGTTGATCTGAGCCATGTTTTCGAGGCGGTGGGTAAGGTGGCAAAAGGTGAGATGAGCCAGTCGGAGCTTGAGGAACTCGAAGAGGTGGCATGTCCTGGCTGCGGCAGTTGCTCCGGAATGTTTACCGCCAATACTATGAACTGCTTGACTGAGGCTCTGGGAATGGCACTGTCGGGTAATGGGACCATTCCCGCCGTCGATGCCCGCAGGATACAACTCGCCAAGCAGTCGGGGAGGAAGGTGATGGAGCTGCTGGCGGCGGATATTCGCCCCTGCGACATTGTCACCAATCATTCGATCTACAACGCCTTTGCGGTGGACATGGCTCTGGGCGGCAGCACAAACTCCGTGCTGCACCTCATAGCACTGGCACATGAGGCGGGAATTGACTTCCCGCTTGAGACCATTAACGAGATAAGCCAGCGTACCCCGCATCTCTCCAAGATGAGGCCATCAGGAGACTATCATCTGGAGGACCTGGACCTTGCCGGTGGTATAGCGGCGGTGATGAAAGAGATCAGCGAGAGGTTGAATCTGGAGGTGAAGACGGTATCGGGCAACTCTCTGCGTCAGGATATTGCCAATGCCAGGGTCAGGGACGCGGAAGTCATCCGCCCCGTATCAAATCCCCACTCGGCCAGAGGCGGCCTCAATATCCTATTCGGCAATCTCGCTCCGCAGGGGGCCGTGGTCAAGAGTGCTGCGGTGATTCCCGAGATGATGGTGCACAAGGGGCCGGCGCGGATATTCAATTCCGAGGACGAAGCTACCACTGAGATTATGAAGGGTGTGGTTAAGTCAGGGGACGTGGTGGTCATTCGCTACGAGGGGCCCAAAGGTGGTCCGGGCATGCCTGAGATGCTTACCCCGACCTCGATCATTTCCGGTATGGGGCTCGACAAAGAGGTGGCTTTAATTACCGATGGGCGCTTCTCAGGAGCCACCAGAGGTGCTGCCATCGGGCATGTGTCTCCCGAGGCGGCGGAGAAGGGACCTATCGCAGCTTTGGAAGATGGGGATCAGATAACGATTGATATTCCTAATAACAGGATTGAAGTGGAACTCAGCGACGACGAGATCGACCGGCGGCTGTCGCAACTGCCTGAATTCGAGCCCAGGATAAAGACTGGGTATCTCAAACGCTATGTAGAGATGGTCACCTCGGCGGCAACCGGCGCGGTGTTCAGATAGGAGTTCACGATGAAACTGAATGGTGCTCGAATATTGTGTGAAAGCCTGGTAAAGGAGGGGGTGGAGGTTATCTTTGGCTTCCCTGGGGGCTCCGTGCTGCCCCTGTACGATGTCTTGCCTCGATACCCACAGCTGCGGCATATCCTGGTTCGACACGAGCAGGGAGCGGCTCATGCCGCTGATGCCTATGCTAGAGTTACGGGCAAGGTGGGTGTCTGTGTGGCCACTTCCGGGCCCGGCGCTTGCAACCTGGTGACAGGCATCGCAAACGCTCATCTCGATTCCTCTCCGGTTGTTGCCATAACAGGGCAGGTAGCCAGACCGTTTATCGGGAAGGATGCTTTTCAGGAGATCGACATTACAGGGATAACTGTGCCCATCACCAAGCATAATTACCTTGTCCTTAAAGCGGATGAAATAGCAATGGTTGTGAAGGAAGCTTTCCACATTGCGGGAACTGGCCGGCCTGGCCCCGTGCTTCTTGACATACCCCGTGATGTATTCATCGAGGAAGCAACCTTTGAATACCCGGAGAAGGTCGAGCTTCACGGCTATAAGCCGACCCTGCGTGGACACGCAGTCCAGATCAAGAAGGCCGCCAAGCTGATCGCCGAATCCAAACGTCCTGTTATCCTTGCGGGAAGAGGTGTTATCATCTCAGGGGCTTATGAGGAGCTCAGGGGGTTAGCGGAGAAGGCACAAATCCCTGTGATAACAACTCTGTTGGGAATCAGTAGTTTTCCTGAGGACCATGAACTCAGCTTGGGCATGATGGGCATGCATGGCACGGCCTATGCCAACCTGGCGGTGGATGGATCTGACCTCATTATCTCCATCGGAATGCGGTTTGACGATAGAGCGACGGGCAGGGTGAGCGGTTTTGCTCCTCATGCTCAGGTAATCCATATCGATGTCGATCCTGCTGAGATAGGGAAAAATGTGCGAGTGACTGTGCCCATAGTCGGCGATGTAAAGAACATACTGCGGACGTTAAACAAGCAGCTGGAAGCTCAGAAGCATCTCGCTTGGATTGGGCAGGTCGAGGAGTGGCGACGAGCGCATCCGTTACATATCGATCATGATGCTGACAAGATCCAGCCGCAATACGTGGTTAGCAAGATATGTGAGGTCACCCGGGGCAATGCAATCATCACCACCGGCGTGGGCCAGAACCAGATGTGGGCGGCTCAGCATTTCTGCTATCGAAAGCCCAATAGCTTTGTCTCTTCTGGCGGCCTGGGGACTATGGGATTTGAACTGCCAGCGGCAATAGGCGCCAAGGTGGGACGGCCAGACGAGACCGTCTGGGCTATCGCTGGTGACGGTGGCTTTCAGATGACTATTCAAGAACTGGGAACAGCGGTTCAAGATAACGTCGCAGTGAAGATCGCCATCCTCAATAACGGTTATCTGGGTATGGTGAGACAATGGCAGGACTTGTTCTATGAACGCCGTTATGTAGCTACACCGTTGAGCAGCCCTGACTTTGTTAAAGTGGCCGAGGCCTACGGAATGCCTGGTATAAGGGTAACCGATAAGTCAAAGGTTGTGTCTGCTATCAAGAAGGCTATGAAGCATAAGGGGCCGTTTCTCATCGATTTTGTGGTTGAGCCGGAGGAAAATGTCTACCCCATGGTAGCACCGGGATGTACTCTGGCTGAGATACTTGACGACCCGAGGAAAAAGGTGGAGTTCAAGTTAAAACCACGGGCGACGAGCAATCTCTAATACCTTTGCGGTTAGCGAATCTCCAGAAGGCAGTGTGAAATGACAAAGCATACAATAGTGGCACTGGTAGAAGACAGGCCGGGTGTCCTGAATCGAGTGGCAAGCCTGATCCGCAGGCGCAGCTTCAACATCGAGAGCATCGCGGTGGGCCATTCCGAACAACCGGGGCTTTCCAGGATGACTATAGTGGTGGAT
Source organism: Chloroflexota bacterium (assembly GCA_030668425.1). Lineage (GTDB taxonomy): Bacteria > Chloroflexota > Dehalococcoidia > SZUA-161 > SZUA-161 > DAOUTY01. The sequence continues at coordinate 5,018 of DAOUTY010000032.1, read as the reverse complement.
GGGGCTACCACTGCAGTGGAGCAGGTGAGGAAGCAGCTCGACAAGCTGATCGAGGTGATCAAGGTAACCGACATCACAGAGGGGCGCATCATTGCCCGGGAGCTGGCACTGATCAAGGTCCATGCCACCCCATCTACCCGTAGCGAGATCATACAGATCGTGGACATATTTCGGGCGAAGATCGTCGATGTTGCGGCTGATTCAATGATAATAGAAGCCACGGGGGATGAGGAGAAGATCGACTCACTGTACAGCCTCCTCAAAAAGTTCGGCATAAAGGAACTGGCGCGTACGGGCAGGATTGCCCTGCTTCGTGGTGGGACTGTGCCCGAATAGGGTGTGAGAGTAGGCGAAGAATCGCCCTCAACGGATCAAAGCAGACCAAGAAATTGCAGAGACAGAGGAGTTAAAATGTACTATGACAAGGATGCCGATCTAAAGTTACTTTCAAACAAGACCGTTGGTATAGTTGGCTTTGGCAGTCAGGGCCATGCCCATGCCATGAATCTAAGGGACAGCGGGTGCAACGTCATCGTAGCTGAGGCCAAGGGAAGCGATCCCTGGAAAGCGGCGAAAAAGGCGGGGTTCAAGGTGGGCACCGCTGATGAGGTGGCAAAAGAGGCGGATATCATCACCTTGCTTGTACCTGATAACCTGCATCCTGTAGTCTACCGCCAGATGGAGAAGGGTTTGACGAAGGGCAAGATGCTGGTGTTCGCTCACGGCTTTAACATACACTACAATCAGGTTATCCCCCCTCCTGATATCGATGTGACGATGGTGGCGCCGAAGTGCCCCGGGCACATGCTGCGCCAGATCTATACAGAGGGCTCTGGGCCCCCGGCTCTCGTCGCTGTTCATCAGGATGCAACGGGCAAGGCCAAGAAAATCGCTCTGGCCTATGCTAAGGGGATCGGATGCACCAGGGCTGGGGTTCTGGACACTACCTTTGCTGAGGAGACGGAAACCGACCTCTTCGGCGAGCAGACGGTGTTGTGCGGTGGGGTTGCCTGTCTGGTGAAGGCTGCTTTCGAAACCCTGGTTGGTGCAGGCTATCAGCCTGAAATTGCCTATTTCGAGTGTATGCATGAGTTAAAGCTCATCGTCGATCTTTTCTACCAGGGGGGACTGAGCTACATGAATTACTCGGTAAGCGATACTGCCGAGTATGGGGGCTATGTCTCCGGTCCTCGTGTTATCGATGAGTGTGCCAGCGGGGTTATGCAGCAGATTCTGGCTGAAATTCAAGACGGCAGCTTCGCCACTCGCTGGATACTGGAGAATCAGGCTGGATGTCCTTCTTTTAAAGCCATGAGGAGGATGGAGCAGGAGCACGAGATTGAGATCGTGGGTAAGAGGCTGAGGGGGATGATGACCTGGCTTAAGAAAAAATGACATATCGATAAAGGAAAGCAAGTTGGATAAAGTGATCATATTCGATACTACGCTGCGCGATGGCGAGCAATCGTCAGGTGCAGCGCTTAATATCGATGAGAAGCTGGAGATCGCCAGGCAACTGGAGAAGCTGAAGGTAGATGTCATCGAGGCCGGTTTCCCTGTTGCCTCTCCGGGAGACCTGGAGGCAGTGCGCCGCATCTCGCAGGAGGTGCGTGGTCCCACTATCTGTGCCCTTGCTCATGCCCAGCCGGAGGCCGTGGATGACGCCTGGGAGGCGGTGAAGCTTGCGCGGAGTCCCAGGATCCATGTCTTTCTATCCAGTTCCGAGATTCATATCTCGCACCAGCTCAAGAAGAGCAGGAGCCAGGTTTTAATGCTCTCAAGGGACATGGTAGCCCGGGCTAAAGGGTATCTTGAGGACGTAGAGTTCTCGCCCATGGACGCTACTCGCACTGATCGTGAGTTTCTATACAGCATAATCGAGGCAGTTATCAATGCCGGGGCGACCACTGTAAATATCCCTGATACGGTGGGCTACACTATCCCGCGGGAGTTCTGTGACCTGATCGATGGCATCTTCAAGAATGTACCCAACATAAGCAAAGCTGTGGTCAGCGTGCACTGTCACAACGACTTGGGGCTGGCAGTAGCTAATAGTCTTGCCTCACTCGACCACGGCGTGCGCCAGATTGAGTGCACTGTCAACGGTATCGGCGAGCGTGCCGGTAATGCCTCCCTCGAGGAAATAGTGATGGCGTTGCGCACTCGCAGCGACCTGTTCGACTATACAACCGGTGTCGATACAACTCAAATTAACAAGACAAGCCGTATGGTCAGTGATATCACCGGGATGTATGTGCAGCCTAACAAGGCTATTGTTGGCCGCAATGCCTTTCGCCATGAATCGGGTATCCACCAGGATGGTATCCTTAAGGAAAGGACTACCTATGAGATTATGGACCCGAGGGATGTCGGTCGGACGGACAGCGTGCTGACTCTGGGCAAGCTCAGCGGGCGGGCTGCCTTCAAGGACCGTCTTAAAGAGCTGGGCTATCCCCTGACTGATCAAGAGCTTAAGCGCGCCTTTACCGCTTTCAAGGAACTGGCGGATAAGAAGAAGGTGATCAAGGACCGTGATCTGGAGGCATTGGTAGCTGAGGAGTTGCGCACCTTCTCTGAGACTTACCATCTGGAACAGGTGCAGGTTTCTTGCGGCGACCACAGCGTTCCGACTGCATCGGTGAAGCTAACGGGTCCTGATGGCAAGGTCATTGCTGATGCTGCTCTAGGCGATGGGCCCGTGGATGCCGTATACAAGGCTATCAATCGCCTTGTAGGGGTACCCAACGAGCTTATCGAATTCAGCGTTGAATCGGTTACCGAGGGCATCGATGCTATTGGCGAAGTTACAATAAGGATACAGAGCGGGGAAAAGATATACACAGGGCGTGGTGCCTCCACCGACATCATGGTTGCCAGTGCTAAAGCCTACATAAATGCCCTTAATCGCCTGCTGGCAGCAATGGAAAGGGAGTAGTCCGGTTACATTTACCAGGGATAGTGAATTACTGGCGAAGAACATTTGCAGGCGAGTAGCTCAAGCTGAGTATTGCGTTTTGCTACTACGCGTAGTATACTACGCTGAAAATACGCTATGACCTGGATTCAATGCGGTTTCCGTCAGAGGCAGGCTCATCACAGGGTTCCTAGCCGCAGACAGCATCGAGGACAGGATAGCGACCAAGTACCAGGAGGCCAATGATGGAGTTTGCGGACAAGACCTTGACCTGCCGGGAGTGCAGTGCCGAGTTCACGTTCACCGCGGGTGAGCAGGAATTCTTCCAGTCGAGAGGACTGCTCAACGAGCCCGGACGATGCCCCGCTTGCCGATCCGCCAGGCGCAGGGGATCCGCACCAAGGGCAGAGCGGGAGTACTACGACATAGTATGTGATTCCTGCGGCCAGGAAGCCAAGGTGCCCTTCCAGCCACGGGGCGATCGCCCTGTCTACTGCAACGACTGCTTCGCCAAGATGAAAGACCAGCGTTAGCGGCATCCGCTACATGCGCCACGAAGCAACCTTTTGGAGCAGGAATTCAACCTCCGGATGGAGGGCGGAGAATATCTGTTCTCAATAGTCTAGTTGCAAGTCCCTGAGAACCACCCCTGAATGACTGTCGTGGGATTATCAAGAACTTCACCGCTGAATGGGGAGATATCTTGATGCCCCTATCTTAGTCCAGGAGCATTCAGCCATATACAATTCGGGGTTTCCTGTGTGCGGATCGACTATATAGCACACCATCGTGCAGGTGAGCGCTTGTCGTTAGCCTGAAGATTGTACGAATATTGAGAGAAGTCTTGATTTCTCTGGCTTGTGAAGGATATCCAAATGACGTTAGCTGAGAAGATACTGGCCGCACACTGTGGGAAGGAAAGGGTTAGCCCTGGCGAGCTAATAAGCGTCAGGGTCGACCTGGTCTTGGCCAATGATATCACCGCTCCCCTTGCCATCAAGGAGTTCCGGCGCATCGGCGTCGACAGGGTTTTCGACCCCGGGAAGGTGGTGATGGTCCCCGACCATTTCGTGCCCAACAAGGATATCGCATCGGCCGAGCAGGCCAAGATGATGCGGGAGTTCGCACTGGAGCAGGGGCTGGTCTACTTCGAGGTTGGTGAGATGGGCATCGAGCACGTCATTCTTCCTGAGAAGGGGCTTGTCCTTCCCGGAGATGTGGTCATCGGCGCTGATTCCCATACCTGCACCTATGGCGCTCTGGGGGCCTTCGCCACGGGCATGGGCTCCACCGACGTAGCCTCCGCCATGGCTACGGGTGAGATCTGGATGAAGGTTCCCCCTACCATCAAGTTCGTCTATCATGGTGAACTGAGGAAATGGGTGAGCGGCAAGGACCTCATCCTGTATACGATAGGCGATATCGGTGTTGATGGCGCTCTTTACGCTGCCATGGAGTTCTCCGGTGAGGCGATCACAGGTCTTTCCATGGACAGCCGTTTCACCGTGGCCAACATGGCCGTTGAGGCCGGAGGTAAAGCAGGCATTTTCTGTGTTGATGGCAAGACTTTGGATTATGTAAAGTCGCGGGCGAAACGCGCCTACACGGTATATGAGCCCGATGGCGATGCGCAGTACGCCCGAATTATTGAATACGATGCCTCCAAAATTGAGCCTCAGGTCGCTTTTCCTCACTTGCCATCAAATACGAAGCCGATAAGCCAGGTGGGCGATATCGAGATCGATCAGGTGGTGATCGGCAGTTGCACCAACGGACGTTTAGAAGATTTGACCATAGCCTCTGAGGTGCTTCGGGGAAAACATGTAAACAAGAGGGTGCGCTGCATTATCATCCCGGGCTCCCGTGAGGTCTATTTGGAGGCACTGCGGAGGGGGCTAATCGAGGTCTTTATCGAGTCGGGGGCAGTAGTGAGCACGCCCACCTGTGGGCCCTGTCTCGGCGGGCACATGGGGGTGCTGGCCGCGGGGGAGCGCTGTGTCTCCACCACCAACCGCAACTTCGTGGGCAGGATGGGAAGCCCTGAGTCTGAGGTCTATCTGGCAAACCCCGCCGTAGCCGCAGCCAGCGCCATCCTGGGGAGAAT
>DAOUTY010000026.1 GCA_030668425.1 Chloroflexota bacterium | reverse complement strand
GGGTTTGTACTGCCTTTTGAGATAGCATCTGTGCTCCTGCTTGCAGCGCTCATAGGAGCTGTGGTACTGGTTAGACGCGAGGGAAAGGATTAACGATGAGCCTTGGACTTGAGCACTATCTGATACTTTCAGCGATCTTGTTCTCCATTGGTCTGTATGGAGCCCTGGCCAAACGCAATGCGGTAGTAGTCTTGATGTGCATTGAGATCATGCTCAATGCTGTGAACATCGCTATGGTCGCATTCTCACGATACCTGGTGCCAGATGTAGTGGTGCTCACAGGACATGTCTTCGCCATCTTTATCATGACTGTTGCTGCAGCCGAGGCAGCAGTAGGGCTGGCGATAATAATCACGATTTACAGAAACCGCCACACCGTGGACATTGAGCAGGCAGACTTGATGCAAGGATAGCGGAATATTTAATTACTGAGTGTTTGACAAATGTGGACTGAGATAAAGGTTGTGCCCAACTTGATGATAGCCGAGATGTGGAAGGACCTATTCGAGGGCGAGGGAATTCCCATCAGAGTCCTGCCTGAGAAACTCGGGACAGGCGAAAGGGCGAGATACCGTGTCCTGGTACCCGAACTTAAGAAACATCTTATAGAGGATATTTTAAGGAAGATATAGATGCTGCCTAGTACTGTTTTGTGGGTTATCTTTCTGCTGCCACTGTTCTCATTGGCATTCATCTCCCTGGTATTGAGGCCCTTCTTCAATAACTACCCCAAGCTTAGCGGTTATACCATTATCAGTTGTCTCGCTGTCGCTCTCGGTCTCTCCATATGGGTGATGACCAGCTCTGATCAGTTCCCTGTTGAGAGCACTATAGAATGGGCAGTGGTCGGGGACTTCAGGATAAGCCTGGGGTTCGTAGCTGATAACCTCACGGCGATAATGCTTATCGTGGTCACCGGAATCAGCCTCATGGTGCAAATATACTCACAGGGATACATGCACGGTGACCCGGGATACCACCGCTACTTCGCCTTTATGTCCCTGTTCACGGCTTCGATGTTGGGCCTGGTGCTGGCATCAAACCTACTGCTGGTATACGTTTTCTGGGAAGGTGTTGGTCTCGGTTCTTACCTGCTCATCGGCTTCTGGTTCCACAAACCGTCAGCGGCTGCCGCTGCCAAGAAAGCCTTTATCGTCACCCGCTTCGGTGACTTCGGATTTCTGATCGCCATCCTTATTCTTTACTTCACTACTGGCACCTTCAACATAGCTGAGCTCAATAACTTGGCTATGGCAGGGATTCTCGGCGGCACAACCCTTACATTAGCTGCGCTGGGTATCTTCTCAGGAGCAGTAGGGAAATCCGCGCAATTCCCACTGCACACATGGTTGCCCGACGCTATGGAGGGCCCCACCCCTGTCAGCTCTCTAATCCACGCTGCTACCATGGTTGCCGCTGGCGTATATCTAGTTGCGCGTACTCTGCCTATGTTTGCCAGCTCTGAGTTTGCAATAATGTTCGTAGCCGTTATCGGAGGGGTCACAGCCATCTTCGCTGCCAGCATGGGCCTGGTGATGAACGATATCAAGAGAGTGCTGGCTTACTCTACCATTAGCCAACTCGGCTATATGATGCTGGGACTGGGCACAGTAGGTGTAGCAATATCCCAGGGGTACTTGACGTACGAAGAGGGAATCGGCTTGGGTATAGCAGTCGGCATTTTCCACCTGTTTACTCACGCTTTCTTCAAATGTCTCCTCTTTTTAGGAGCAGGCAGTGTCAGTCATGCTAGCGGCACCTTCGACATGAGGCTAATGGGCGGCCTGAGAAAATACATGCCCTGGACGTTCTTGGTCTTCCTTGCAGGAGCGCTGTCCCTTTCCGGCATCTGGCCACTCGCCGGCTTCTGGAGCAAGGATATGATCGTGCTCCACGCCTGGGAGCACACACCTGTTCTGTTCTGGCTGGCAATAATTACTGTGTTTATGACCGCTTTCTACATGTTTAGGGTAATATTCATGACCTTCGGTGGAGAATACAGAGGTGGGGAGCAAGGGCATGGTGACCACGCTCATGGCGAGCCTCACGAATCGCCTCTGGTGATGGTCTTCCCCATGGCCGTATTAGCCCTCATGGCCATTGGCTGCGGTTGGGCCATTTGGGGTGGAGGAGCAGCCCAGTTCCTCGGCGAGGCAGGATACTACGGTCTCCATGGCGCCCATTGGCATGCACACGGGTTCTTCGACGTATTCACCAAGGTCGGCGAAGAGCCCATGCCCTTGATAGCGCTGGCAGTGGCTCTCGCGGGAATTCTCCTCGCCTATACGATGTACAGCGCCAAGTGGATTTCGCCCGAGAGGGTAGGGAAAGTATTTGCTCCACTGTATACACTGTTTTCTCGTAAATACTACCTCGACGAGCTTTACGAGCAGGTATTCGTTGTCAGGATACTGCAAAACGGAATATTCCGTCTGATAGAGCTATTCGACATCTATGTAGTCGATGGCATAGTCAATGGTGTTGCTAATATCACGGTTGTGGGGAGTAGCACTCTCCGCAGGCTACAAACAGGTCAGCTTCAATCATATGGGCTGGCCATAGTTCTGGGTGTACTGATTATCATGGTCGTTTTATTCATCTATAGATAGAATTTTGTGTAGGAGCTAGCAGTTTTGAGTATAGAGTCTATTCATCCTCTCTCGATAGTCCTCTTCCTTCCAGCAGCCGGAGCTATCGTGATTGGCCTGCTGGTAAAAGAGGCAAAGACGGTCAGGATCACCGCAGCCTTGTTCACCTTTGTTGCCTTTGCCCTCTCACTTGCGCTGTTCGTCATGTTTGACCGCGACGGTGGCCTTCAGTTTGTGGAACAAGCGCAGTGGATCAGTTCGATTAACGCCCAGTATTATCTCGGCGTCGACGGCTTGAGCTTGCCGATGGTAATACTTACCACTTTCATAGGATTAGTTGCCGTCTTTGTATCATGGAAGATCAACATCAGGACAAAGGAATACTTCATCTGGCTTCTACTCTTGGAAACCGGCATCCTGGGCGTCTTCTGCTCATTGGACCTTCTGCTCTTCTTCCTCTTCTGGGAAGTGGAGCTTATCCCAATGTATATGTTGATCACCATCTGGGGCAGCGGCAGGAAAGAGTACTCTGCGATGAAGTTCGTAGTCTATACTCTCTTTGGCAGCGCGTTCATGCTGGCTGGCATTCTCACCTTATATTACTCCGCCTCACCTCATACATTCAGCATGGTGGATATCGCCAGCGGTGCAGCAATACTGATACCAGTCATCCCATTAGCATCGATATTCTTTCTTATCTTCATTGCTTTCGCAATCAAGCTGCCAGTGTTCCCGCTACATACATGGCTTCCCGATGCCCATACCGACGCTCCTACTGCAGTAAGCGTGATCCTGGCTGGTGTCCTGCTTAAGATGGGGGCATACGGCATGATTCGTTTGGTGGCTGGCTTCGGTGATGGAGGCATAGTTCCGGGGGTAGCTGAGGACTATGCAAAGATCATAGTTGTCTTCGCAGTGATAAGCGTGCTCTATGGTGCAGCAGCAACCATGAGGCAGACCGATCTAAAAAGGCTGATCGCGTACAGCTCGGTAAGCCACATGGGCTTCGTGCTATTGGGAATATTCGCCTTGAACCAGCTCAGCCTCAGCGGAGCCGTACTTCAAATGTTTAGCCATGGGCTCATCACCGGGCTTTTGTTTGCCATGGTGGGGCTAGTTTACGATAAAACGCATCAACGCCAAATACCCTTGCTCGGCGGCTTGGCCAGGCAAATGCCCGTTATCTGCGTAGTTTTCAGCATCGCCGGGCTAGCAGCGCTGGGATTGCCTACTACTATTGGTTTTGCTGCCGAGTTCACGGTATTCATGGGCAGTTACAATAGCACCGCTTTTAGCGGCATTCAAACTTGCGTGGTGCTGGCAGTGTTCGGCATAGTAATTGGAGCAGGATATATCCTATGGATGCTAGAGAGAGTATTCTACAGAGAGCCCAAAGCAGAGTATGACGGGGTAGGAGATGCCAATAACATGGAGAAGGCGTACATCTTCGCCTTCGTTGGCCTGATACTGCTATTCGGCGTCTATCCCAGATTACTTCTCGACGTTATCGCTCCTGTATTCAGCATCTGGGGCTAGTTCTATGACAGATAAAGGAATAATGGTCGCAGTAGGCGCAGTGATACACGATGACAGTGACAGGGTGCTGTTAGTCAAACACAGACCAGAGAGAGAGGGATTCTGGCAAGGGAAATGGATTTGCCCCGGTGGCAGGCTAATGTTCGGAGAGAAGATAGAAGACGGCATCAGGCGAGAGGTCAAAGAGGAAACCAATCTGGAGATTGAGTTGACAACTCCGCTGGTTCCCTTCGATCGAATTGTGAAGTTGGAAGACCAAACCAAGTTGCATGTTATCTATATTGACTACCTTGCTGAGAAAAGCAAAGGGGACCTCAAACCAGACAGCGATGTCGGAGAAGCGCATTGGTTTGCCCACAAGGATATCCCCGTCATCTGGGAAGAGTTGCACGAGGACACTCAAAAATTGCTTAGAATTGCCAACATAGTTTAGGTTTAGGGGGAGCATAATTGAACTTCTGGTTATTATCTCCTGAATTGAGTCTCTGCGGAATTGCTCTGGCGGTGGTTCTGCTTGACCTCGTCATTGAGCAAAAGAAGGTTTTGGCTGTAATCAGCGTGTTCGGCCTGATAATCCCTATCGCTTTTACCATAGCGCTCTGGGGCGAGCAGCAGGCTTCATTCAGTGGTATGCTGGTGGTGGATAATTTCAGCCTGTTCTTCAAATTCCTCATTCTGGGTATCTCCGCTCTGGTCATCATCTCCTCGGTGGACTACGTCAAGAAATTCGCCCGATTTCAGGGCGAATACTATGCATTGATCCTTTTCTCTACAGGAGGGTTGATGCTAATGTGCTCTACCGGCGAACTCATATCGATATACATCGCTCTAGAGCTCGCTAGTATCTCCCTGTATGCCCTGGTTTCTTTCCTCAAAGACCCGAAGTCGAGCGAAGCTGGCCTAAAATACATGATTCTGGGAGCAATAAGCTCAGCAGTGTTACTACTCGGCATGGCCTTTGTCTTCGGGATCACCGGCAGCACACACCTCGACCAGATCGCAGACAAAGTATCTACGCTCGTCTCTGGGGGACAGCTCTGGGACAGCCCAGCGCTCCTCTTCGGCATAGTTCTCATGGTTGCAGGTTTCGGTTTCAAGATCGCCTCCGTACCTTTCCAAATGTGGGTTCCCGACGTTTATGAAGGCGCTCCGACTCCCATAACCGCTTTTCTTTCCGTGGCAAGCAAAGCGGCCGGTTTTGCAGTCATTCTGAGGGTATTCTACACCGCCTTCGGCATTGAAGCGATAAGCGCCGATTGGGGAATGATTTTCGCTGTGCTCGGTGCCATTTCCATGACCCTAGGCAACGTGGTCGCCATTGCACAGACCAATATCAAGCGAATGCTGGGATACTCCAGCATCGCTCATGCTGGATATATCATGGTGGGGTTAGCCGCCATCAGCACTCTGGGCAAGAGCGGAGTGCTCTTCTTCCTGGCGGGGTATGCCCTGGCCAATTTGGGCGCTTTCATTGCTATCATCGCCATTTCCAATAAAACCGGGAGTGATGAAATCTCTGACTACTCGGGCATGTCTCGCAGGTCACCGGTTATCTCTTTCATCCTGGCGTTCTGCCTCATCTCGCTAATAGGTATACCACCTACCGTGGGATTCATGGCCAAGTTCTACATCTTTAATGCTGCCATTCAACAAGACCTGCTGTGGCTAGTCATCATCGCCGTGCTCAACTCCACCATCTCAGCCTACTACTATCTGAGAGTGGTTAAGGTAATATACATCGGTGAGCCCCTATCCGATGAACCCATTCCTTCCTCTATTCCGATGCGTGTCTCCCTGGCTATTACCTCGATAGGCGTCCTGGTCCTGGGTATTTACCCCTGGATTGTGCTGCGCCTGGCCGAGACCGCGGTCGTTACGTTCCCTTAACAGCGCTTCCCCTGCTCTACGTCCACTTGGCCGAGCAATTTGGGCTTTGCTCCTTTCGACTCCCATGTTATGATTCTCTTGGAACAAGCGCTATGCAAAACCTGCAACTCAGCATACAGATTGAGGATCCGTTCGTCAGCCTTGTAGACAAGGATTGGCTCGGAAAAGTAGTGGAAACAACCCTTATCGCTGACGGCGTAGGTGAATTAGTGGACATCGGGCTGGTTATCGCCAGCGACGAGACTGTCCAGAATCTCAATCGAAGCTATCGGGGGGTTGATGCCAGCACCGATGTACTCGCCTTCGCCCTTTCCCAACCCAGCAGCGACGAGGTCGAGCACTTTGCTATGCCCCCGGACAAGATTCTCCATCTCGGCGAGGTCATTGTTTCCTATCGCCAGGCAGAGAGACAGGCAGAGGAGCAGCATCACCCCATCGAGCGTGAGCTAGCCCTCCTCGTCGTTCACGGCGTACTACACCTCTTAGGCTATGACCACGGGAAACCTGAGGCTGAACAGAGCATGAGGGCTATGGAAGCCGAAATCTTGAACTCAATCGAGAAAGGTTAAAATCCCTTCAATATCCCCTTTTTTTCAATTGAACAACCAGCACCCTTAATATATAATAGCAGGCAGAATTGACAGTTCATTTTAATTACTTTTAGTTGCGCTGAGACATACATGGCTTCACAGGTCTTCTATCGGAAGTGGCGGCCACGAACTCTGGCCCAGGTAGTGGGGCAAGAGCCGGTCACCAAAACGTTGGCCAACGCTCTAACAACAGGGCGAGTGGCACACGCCTACCTCTTCTGTGGTCCCAGAGGCACGGGCAAGACCAGCACAGGCAGAATACTGGCCAAGGCGATAAACTGCCTGAGTGACGACCAGGAGAAGCCTTGCAACTCCTGCAGCATGTGTCAAGCGATCAACGAAGGCCGAGCCCTCGACCTGGTGGAGATAGACGGTGCCTCAAATCGCGGTATTGACGAGATTCGAGACCTGCGTGAGAAGATAAACTTCGCCCCTATCTCAGCTAAATACAAGGTTTACATCATCGATGAAGTACACATGCTGACTGAGCCTGCGTTCAATGCTTTGCTCAAGACACTGGAGGAGCCACCACCCCATGCCATTTTCGTACTGGCAACCACCGAGATACACAAGATACCGCTGACTATCCTGTCAAGATGTCAGCGGTTCGATTTCCGCCGTCTCACCAAAATAGACATGGTAGGCAAATTACAGGATATCTGCGAGCATGAAGGCATACGCGCTGAGTCTCAGGTTCTCGATCTCATCGCCAGAGCCGCCACCGGCAGCCTCCGCGATGCGGAGAACTTGCTGGAGCAGATCTTCCTTCAGTATGGTTCGGATTTCAGCCTCACTCAGGTTAGCGAGAAACTAGGCCTCAGCAGCGACGCACGCATCTACGAGTTAGCAAAGCATATTTTGAATAAGGATATCTCCGCTGGTTTGGCAACCATAAACAGCGTTTCGAGCGACGGACTTGACCTACGCCAGTTCAACCAGGGACTAGTGGAATATCTACGAGGACTACTAATGGTTAAGGCTGGTGCGCCAGATACCGCTGACTTCCCTCAAGATGTAGTATCCGAAATGAAGCAACTCGCAGCCAGCGTATCCATGACAGACCTGTCGAAAGTGATCAAACTCTTCGCCCAGATTGACTTCCGCGCAGACTCACAGTCGACGCTGTCCATGGAACTGGCACTGGTTGACTGCTCCTTGCTGGCCGCCGAAAGACCTCAAAAGGTCATCTCCAAGGAGAAGGCTGTCATCGCGCCTACAATAGACACAGACGAACCCCGTCCTGATAATACAGTCCAGCAGCAAGAAGTTACCGAGGCTGAGTCGCCGGCAAGCGAAGAGCCCCCAACGACAAAGATTGCCCAGGCCGCTATACCACAGCCGCCTCAGAGCATCGAACAGATTCGCCAACACTGGGGTGAGTTCGTCAATGCCTGCCGGGGGATGGGCTCAAGCGGGAACCTGGATGCCTTATTGAGAAGCGCTTGTGAAGCAGTAGCACTCGAAGACGATACTTTGGTCCTCGGCTTCTATTGGGATTTCCAAAGGGCCAAGGTCGAGGATCGCAAGTATCGCCACCTTGTGGAGAAGAAGCTCCAAGATGTATTCGGAGTTCCTTACCGCGTGCGCTGTATACTCACTCCCAAAAACAAGGCGCCCAAGACACAACAGCAAGCACGCGATCCTCTGGTAAATGAAGCTGTAAAGATGGGAGCCAGGATAATCGAGGAGGAGCCAAATGAATAAGAACATTTTACGCCAGGCGCAGCAGATGCAAGCGAAACTGGTTAAAGCACAGGAGGAACTGGAGAAGGCTACTGTTGAGGCTAGTTCTGGCGGTGGTGCCGTAACCGTCGTTGTCAGCGGGCAACAGCAACTGCGCTCCATCAAAATCTCGTCAGAAGCAGTCGATCCCGATGATATTGAGATGCTTGAAGACCTGATACTAACCGCGGTCAATGAGGGAATGGAGAAAGCCAAAGAGCTAGCAGCCAGCGAAATGGGAGCCATAACCGGAGGACTTAATATCCCTGGCTTACTCTAGGTTTTCTTCCCAGTACTACAGCACTCCATATCTATAAATTTGAGATTCGGGAAAGGGTTCTACGTTTGAGAATTGGTTTCATACCTGCAGCCGCGCCAATCTCTCGGTTAATCGAAGAGCTGGGGAAGCTCCCCGGAATCGGGCCGAAGAGTGCAGCACGTCTCGCTTACTACTTGCTGCGCACGCCTGAAGCTGAAGCCAAGGCTCTGGCCGAGGCCATAATCGCCGTAAAGGATAAAACGGTTCTATGCTCCTCGTGCCAGAACGTCACTGACTCCGACCCTTGTGCTATATGTAGCAGCGAGGAACGATACCACGGCATCATTTGCGTCGTCAAGGAGCCTTTAGACATTCTTGCCCTAGAACGCACCGGCCGATACACTGGCGTATATCATGTTCTCCACGGAGTACTTTCACCTATGGACGGTATTGGCCCCGAAGACCTGAAGATAAAGGAGCTTCTGGCGCGAATCGAGACTGGCTCAGTGGAGGAAGTTATCCTGGCTACTAACCCCAACCTCGAGGGAGAAGCGACAGCAATGTATATCCAGAAGCTACTTTCGCCCTTGGGGCTTCGAATCACCAGGCTTGCCCGCGGGTTGCCCGTGGGCAGTGACCTGGAATATGCCGATGAGGTGACCCTTACCCACGCTCTTGAGGGCAGGCAAGCGTTCTGAAGAGGAGGATATACTTATGTTAGCAGAGAAATCGACAGATCAAAGTACAGCATCGCAAGCTCAAGCGAATCGTATGAACTTCATAAAGAAAACCAGATCCATTTGCCCCGAAGACCTAAGGGTTCTGGACGCTGAGCTATGGGAAATCGACGGGCAGGTGATAATGAGGAAGAGCTGCCCTGACCACGGAGACTTTGAAGATATCTACTGGAGCGACTACGAAGAATATGTGAGGGCGGAGAAATTCAGGGATCATGGCACCGGCTTGCAAAAGCCACTGGAATCAAAGCTTGGTTGCCCTCTTGACTGCGGTTTGTGCCAGAACCATAAAACCCACACCATTCTGGTAATTATGGAGATAACCCAGAGGTGCAATCTACGATGCCCGATATGTTTTGCTAGTGCTGGGACGCAAGATGCCTCCCATGACCTGAGCCTCGAACAGATACGGTCAATCCTAGAATACACCCAGGAGAACAACTACCCTCTCAGAGTTAGGGCTACTGGTAACAGCGGCGGGGAGCCAACGCTCAGAGATGACCTTCCCCAAATAATACAAATGGAGAAGGATCTCGGCTTTGATTATATTCTGACCATGACCAACGGGATAAGGCTTGCTGAGGACCTCGACTACTTCAAGAAACTGCGAGACTCCGACACATGGCTGTACATGCAATTCGACGGCGTCACCTCCGAACCCTACATGAAAACTAGAGGCCGAGATATATGGCCGTTAAAGCAGAAGGTCATAGAAAACGCCAGAAAGATAGGCTACAACAAAATCGCACTCATCCCCACCCTGGCGAAGGGAGTAAACGACCATCAGGTCGGCGATATCATAAGATACTCTGCCGATAACTCAGACGTAATCAAGTTTCTCGTATTTCAGCCTGTCAGCTTTTCCGGGAGAATAGATACGAGCAAGTTGAAAGAGATGAGAATAACGAACTCAGACGTTATGAGGCTCGCCGAGGAACAGACCGGTGGTGAGCTCAGGAAAAGTGACTTCTTTACGCTGCCTATGAACCAGACAATGGCCAGGATGATGACCAAGGGTGGGCAACATCAGGATTTCTGTATCCACCCACATTGCGGGCTGATAACCGTCGTCGACCACAGCAAAGGCAAGTTGGATCCCATACCACGCTACGTAAAGAACGAAGAGTTCCATGCCAAAATGAGCAAATCACTCAGTCTCAACAAATCCAGGCCCGCAATAATGTGGGACCTCGTGACCAGCCTGATAAGGTATGTCAGCCCCAAGCTGTGGCTCAAGTTCTTGCCCATTCTGATGATGACCAAAGGCAGGAAATCTATCAAATCGGTACTGACCGAGTGGCTTCCTGGACAATGGCTTACAATTGGTATCATGCATTTTATGGACCCGTACAATTTCGATTTGGAGCGAGTTGAAAACTGCGCCCTTCACTTCGGTGTCATCGATAAAGATTCGAAACCTCGACTGATTCCCTTCTGCTCGATGAACAGTATTCATAGAGCGTCTATATATAGCGGAAACGGGGAAGTGAAGGAAGCAAGCTCTGTTGATACAGCCAAGTCCTATAAACAGGTAACATAACTGCGCTGAACGGTAATGGCTAGGCCACGTGTGTATAAGACCGAGGCTATTGTTCTAAAGCGCATCAACCTGGGCGAAGCAGATAATATCATCACCCTCTATACCCCAAACTTCGGCAAGATCAGGGCTGTAGCAAAAGGAGTACGAAGACCGAAGAGCAAGCTTGGCGGACATCTCGACCTTTTGACCCAAAGTGCTTTACTCCTGGCTCAGGGACAAAACCTCGATATTATCACCCAGGCCCAGTCGATCGAAAGCTTTCTTACTCTTAAGAGCGACATCAAGCGCATTAGCTGCGCCTTCTACATTGCAGAACTCGTGGATCAATTCACTGCAGAGCACGTTGAAAATTATCCTATCTACAGATTGCTGCACGAAAATTTGCTATGGCTTTGTGAAGCACGCAGTTGCGAGCTTGTTCTCAGACACTTTGAGCTTCAACTTCTAAGCCACCTCGGCTACCAGCCAGAGCTTCACCAATGCCTGAGTTGCAAGTCGCAACTTGCGCCGGAAAGAAACCTCTTCAGTGCCAGCAGCGGCGGAGTGCTCTGTTCTGCTTGCGCTGGGAATGAGCCTACGGCGCGCTCTATATCGGTCGATGCTCTCAAAGTGATGAGGTTTCTGCTCTCTAACGACCCTACCTCTGCCAATCGACTTCAAATGAGCCGCGAATTGTCTCAGGAAGTAGAACAGTTGATCAGGGAATATGTCCGCTATCTTCTGGAGCGCGAGGTTAAGTCCCTGGAGTTCATGAACCATCTACGGTAGGGGGCCAACCTGTGTGTTCGCCTCAATCCTACATCGGGGCAGACGCAAAGGTCTGCCCCTACTGTCGGCGCTCGACCACGTAGTCAGCCATCTCAATCAGCTTGCGCTGGCAGGGACTTTCAGGAAAGATATCCAAAGCACGACATGCCTCAGTAATAAAATCCTGAGCGCTGCGGTAACATTCAGAGACAATCCCCGAGTTGCGTATCATCTGGATGGCTAGCTCAAGATTCCGCTCTATCTCTCTGTGCTCGAATATGTCATTGACCGGGTTATCGTCCGGCCTCTGCTCTTTGAGCAGTATTGCCGGAAGTGTTAAGTGCCCATGAAGCAGGTCACTTGCCACTGGCTTGCCCAACTCCTCTTCCCCAGCTGTGAAGTCAAAAATATCATCAACGATCTGAAAGGCCATTCCCAGATTGTAGCCATAGCTCCTCAGAGCTTCTATGGCCTCCTCCGACGCCTCGGCGACTATTCCCCCTGACTCCGTAGCCATTGCGAACAGGGAAGCGGTTTTATTGCCGATTTTTCTTAAATAGCTTTGCCGGTTCTGGTTCAGATCGAAGCTGCTAAAGCTCTCCTCTAACTCACCGGTACACAGAGCCATGAGCGTCTGGGCAAAAAGCCTATCCGCTCTAACATTGTTAGCCTGGGAAACCAACTCGGCAGCCCTAGAGAAAAGGTAGTCTCCAGCCAGAGTGGCAACACCCCAGCCCCAGATGCTGGCAGCTGTGGGTTTGCCACGCCGCTTGGTTGAGATATCAATGGTATCATCATGCATCAAGGTAGCAGTGTGAAGCAGTTCTACACCCGTCGCTACAGGGATAAGCGCATCAAGATTACCGCCATTACTAAGTTTGCCTGCGAGTAAGGTAAGTGCTGGGCGAACGCGCTTGCCACCACTATTTACAATGTAGCCCAGC
>DAOUTY010000042.1 GCA_030668425.1 Chloroflexota bacterium | reverse complement strand
TGATCGATGGGCAAAAACAAACAGCGCCCGTCCGACTGAATTAGCTGCGCCATACGATTCGCCATACCCCATTCCATATTAATAGTCCTCCTTGTCGTACGCTACGCCACTAGTCTATGGGGACAATCGTGGTTAGTCAAGAGAATATTGGAAATACCTACTCCAGCCACCATGTGGGGCAAAGGACTAAACAAGAGACGAAACATGCGGGAAGGCTCTTAGATTTGCCTGATAACCCCAACGACCTTGCCCTGGACCTCCACGTTCTCGGGGACAGCGTAGATCGGCTCCATTGTGGAGTTGGCCGGTTGGAGGCGAATGCGGTTGCGCTCCCGGTAGAGCTTCTTCAGGGTAGTTTCTCCCTCCGCCTTGAGCCAGGCAGCTACCATCTCGCCGTCCTCGGCGGTCGCCGCCTGCTGCATCAAGACTATATCGCCATCGTTGATCAAGGCATCGATCATCGAGGTCCCCTTCACTCTCAAGGCATAGACCCCTTCTTTACCCTGCGTGAGTTCACTGCTGACCTCTACTGTATCCAGCGGCTCCATCTCCCATGTATCGGAGGCAGGCACGGGAATCGGCTCACCGGCAGCTATGTAACCGATCACGGGCACCAGCGCCATACGCCTTCGCTCCTTGCCAAGGAGCTCGATGCCCCTCGATACCTCGCGGTCACGGCGGATATAGCCCTCCCTCTCCAGAATCTTCAGATTGTAGTCCACTACCGATGTTGAGCTGATGCCACAACCCTTCAGGATGTCTCTGACGGTAGGAGGATAGTCCTTTTCCTCGCGGAAGCGACGCAGGAAGGCGAGGATACGCTTCTGTTTCGATGAGAGTGTTTCCATTTCTCACCTCTTAGATTTTTTGTGCCGAACTCTTGTTCTGCTTCGGTAGCAGCTTATCACGCCAAACGCCCACTGTCAATACTCCCACCAAAAGAAAAAGCTGCTCTAATGAGCAGCTTCTATTCCAGGTTGCCCGGGGCTCTGACCAGTGCCTGGCCAGACCGCTAATACTTAGCTTTCAGAGGAAAATGCAGTGTTGAGCTTCTTCATCAGGCGTGACTTATGGCGAGCAGCATTGTTTGAGTGGATAATCCCCTTCTGCGCTGCCTTATCCAGTGCAGTCGTTGCCTGCTTCACTGCCTCCCTGGCCGGCTCCAGTTCTTTATCATCGATAAGCTTCTCCGCCTTGCCGATACTGGTCTTGAGCGCGCTATTGATAGACCTGTTGCGGCTCCGCCTTTCACTCATGATGCGAATAGATTTCTTTGCAGATTTCGTATGTGCCAAACTCCAACCTCCAGCTAAGCATATTACACTACTCAAAGCGATTTGTCTACAGGCTTGCTGCAACTTGCCTAATACAACCCGCCAAAGTATAATCGCTACCGATGGGGTCAGAGTAGATATGTCAGTTCTTGAGCAAATGTCGGCGTTGCTTCCCGACACCGCAGGGGTAAGTGAAAAGGGGCACCTCACCATAGGCGGCTGTGATGTGGTAGGGCTTGCTGCTGAGTTCGGCACGCCACTCTATATTTTCGACGAAGCCACTCTGCGAGGAACCTGCGCCGAGTTCCGCAAAGTGTTCAGCCAGGTCTATGCTGATACACTGGTGATCTACGCTGCCAAGGCTTTTATCAACCGAGCACTCGCTGCAATCATCAAGGACGAGGGGCTGGGGCTGGATGCGGTTTCCGGAGGCGAGCTAAGCATAGCCAGAGCGGTTGACTTCCCCATGGGAAAAGTCTACCTCCATGGCAACAACAAGCTCAGAGATGAGATAGAACTGGCCATCTCTAGCGGAATTGGCCGCATCGTCGCCGATAACCTCTACGAGCTTTCATTGATCAACGATGTGGCCAGAGAATACGAGGTTATCCAGGATATACTGCTTCGGCTTACCCCGGGAATCGACGCCCATACCCATCGCCATGTTACTACCGGTATCATCGACAGCAAGTTCGGCTTCCCTATCACTTCGGGACAGGCAGAAGAAGCGATAGTGCAAGCGATGTCAGCATCTAATCTCAAGCTCGTCGGATTACACGTGCACCTGGGTTCCCTTATATTCTCCGCCGAGCCTTATCAGGAGGCAATCAAAATCGTTTTCCGGTTCGCCGCCGAGATGAGAGAAAAACACGGCTTCGAACTTCGCGAGTTCAGTCCAGGGGGAGGATTCGCCATACCATACACCCGGGACGATCCTGCTCCCGATGTCGCTTACTTCGCCAGAGCTATCGCCGAGGCCGTCCAGTCTGGCAGCCGGCTGCTTGGAGCACAGCCGCCCCGGCTCATAGTAGAGCCAGGACGGGCGATTGTAGGCCGCTCTGCGGTTGCAGTCTACCGAACAGGGGCAACCAAAGACATCCCCGGCGTGCGCAAATACGTATCCGTAGACGGCGGGATGGCAGACAACATTCGACCTGCTCTGTATGGATCGAGACACGAAGCGCTGGTCGCGAACAAAGCCACTGATAATGAGGTCGAGCAGGTGACTATCGCCGGCAAGTTCTGCGAATCAGGTGATATCCTGGTCTGGGATGCAAAACTGCCCAAGGTCGTCACCGGAGATACCATAGTGATACCAGTATCTGGAGCCTATAGTCTCCCCCTGGCCTCCAACTACAATGCATCGCTGAAACCGGCGATTATCCTTGTCAAGGAGGGTAAAGCACGCATAATTCGCCGCCGCGAGAGCTACGATGACCTGATGCACTGCGACATCGTCTAGTTCAATCCAGGCACAGGAAGGCCGTAGGAACTTTCGATCCTACGGCCTTACACAATTCCTGGATACCAGGACTTATCGGGCAATATAGACATGACTTTACCTGACCCAGGGGAAAAAGGATCGACGCTTATCCTCCAATCCAAACGCAGGTAAGTCATCGTCATCGGGCATATCGGGCATGGTCAGGCTCTCCCTCTGTTCATAGCTATCACCCTCCCTGAAGCCGGTAGCGATAAGGGTGAGCTTGACATCGGTACCCATCCCGGGGTCTGTCGCCAGCCCAAAGATTATCTGGGCATTAGGGTCCGCTACTTCTCTGATAACATTAGCTGCCTCATTCACCTCGGTAAGGGTGAGCTCGTTGTAAATGATATTGAACAGGATGCGCTTGGCCCTATCGATGGAGAAATCGAACAGCGGGCTGACGATAGCAGCTCTGGCAGCATCAACAGCCCGAGTTTCACCGCTGCCTAGTCCCATAGAAATCCAAGCATGACCAGCCTCGTTCATCGTGGTTCTCACATCATTGAAATCGAGGTTGATGTTGCCCAAACTCGTGATCACCTCGGAAATGCCATGAACGCTTTGGAATAGAACATCATCGACCATTTTGAAAGCCGCTTCGATCGAGACATTGGCATCACACATACTTAGAAGGCGTTCATTGGGAATAACAACCAGGCTGTCAGCCCTCTCCTCAAGCCGTATGATACCTTCGGATGCTACCCTTGCCCGCTGCACACCTTCAAAGGTAAAAGGCCTGGTGACTATGGCGATAGTGAGAATGCCAAGGGCCTTTGCAATCTCAGCGACCACTGGCGCTGCGCCTGTGCCTGTGCCTCCACCCATGCCAGCTGTAATGAATACCATATCAGCGCCATCCATAGCCTTGGCGACTTCATCACGGCTTTCTTCAGCCGCGAGCATGCCCAGGGTATGGTCACCACCCGCTCCCAGCCCCCTGGTAAGTCTGTCACCTATGCGAATGCGAGTTGGAGCTATCGACCGCACCAGTGCCTGGGCATCCGTATTCACCGCGACGAAGTCGATCTCAGGGATATCCTCTTCGATCATGCGATTGACAGCATTAGTGCCACCACCTCCCACACCAACGACCTTGATCTGGGTAAGTCTGTCAGCAGCAGAGTCAGCCAACTCAGTCCTACCTTTCAAAGCTGTCTCGATCACCATGGTTACCCCCTAACCAGGAAGGCTAAATGTACTCCGCAACCCTCATTCTGGCGCTACGACTCCGCGGATTAGTCTGAACCTCTACGGGTGAAGGCCTGAACACTTTCTTGCTCAACACTTTGAGCCGAGGGGTATGGCCACAAATACAAGCAGGCATTCCCGGAGGACAAATACACCATTGTGCCTCCCGACGGAAAAAACCCTTGACCAGTCGATCCTCAAGGGAATGAAAGCTGATAACTACAATTCTGCCACCGTTCCCAAGGAGATTGACCGCCTGCTCCAACGCAAGTTCGAGGTTCTCCAATTCATGGTTGACCGCAATGCGTAGGGCTTGAAAGGTTTTCGTCGCCGGGTGAATCCTGCCACGCGTCCCACCAACAGCTTGCTCCACCACCCGGGCAAGTTCCTGAGTGGTCTCCAGCGGACGCCTCTCCACAATGCATCTCGCTATTTGCCGATTCCGCTGTTCCTCGCCATATCTGTGCAGAAGCTGAGCTAACTCAACCTCCGGATAGGTATTGACAATGTCCGCGGCGGTAAGGTCCTGTCTATCACTAAATCTCATGTCCAGCGGTGAATCCTGCCGGAAGCTAAAACCGCGACCTGCTCCCTCAAGCTGGAGAGAGGACATGCCAAGATCGAAGAGGACACCATTTACAGGACTAAAACCATGTCTGGTGCAGATATTCTCCAGATACTTGAAATTCTCATTGACCAAGATGGCATCCTTGCCATAGGGCTTCAGTTTCCCCCTGGCCACTCTGATCGCATGTGGGTCGGCATCGATGCCGATTAGCCGCCCCCCAGGGGAACTCTCCTCCAGTATCGCTGCGGCATGCCCTCCACCACCCACAGTACAGTCTATGTACCTTCCACCACGCTGAACCTGCAGAGCGCTGATACACTCTTCGAGCATAACGGGTTCATGGCCCCGGGCATTAGCCATAGCCAGGGTGGTCATCATTATATATTTACCGCCTCAGCGATCTCGGCAGCGTGCTCAGCCATGAACTGCTTCTCAGCAGCCCAATGCTCCCTGGCCCAAATCTGGAGATGGCTATACGACCCGACCATAACTACTTCATCGTCAATATCAGCATACTGACGCAGGGCGGGAGGCAGAATTATCCTCCCCTGACGGTCAGGTTCAAGGTCAAAAGCCCCTGAGAAGGTAAAGCGAGCGATCCTTCTCGGGTTTAGCTGGGTAACGGGCAGGGAAACCAGTTCGTCAGCCACTATCTCCCACTCCGCCATAGTGTAAACAATAAGACACTTATCGAACCCCCGGGAAAGCACCAGGCCAGCCCGGAAGGCGTCTCTGAATTTGGCCGGGATGGCCACTCGCCCTTTATGGTCTATTCTTAATTCGTATTCGCCGAGGAACATCCACTTAGTACCACTTTACACCACTATGCCCCACTTTTTAGCACATCGCTGCCCTATTGTCAATAGTTTTCGCGATTTTGGAGAGGAAGCAGGGCTTCTCCCAACGTGGCTGGGATTTATTGGGTCAAGCCCAGTGGACGCCAAGAGCATCTGGCGCTGGCCGCATATATGTGAACCAAATCAATCTCTTAAGAGACTCTTTGCAACAAGGTTGATGTATGATAGTATAGATAAAACGTCAGCGGGGGGGATATGGGGCCATGTTTACTGTTGGTATATTGACCGTTAGCGACAGATGTTCCCGGGGCGAGCGCGAGGATAAGAGCGGCGAGGTTATTCGCAAGGTGCTCTCCCAATTCGGCGCCCGTATAGTGGAGCATGCCATTGTTCCCGATGAAAAAGAGAGCATTGCAGGAAGGCTAACTGAATGGGCTGACAAAGGCGGGATAGACATAATTATCACCACCGGAGGCACAGGCCTGGCCCCACGCGATGTCACCCCTGAGGCCACGCTCGATGTTATAGACAAGGCCATCCCCGGGTTCTCCGAGGCAATGAGAGCAAAGGGTATCAAAAAGACGCCTCACGCTATGCTCAGCCGGGAAGTGTGCGGTACCCGTAACCAAAGCATCATCATCAACCTCCCCGGCAGCCCCAAGGCAGTGGGAGAGTGCCTGCCAGTAATACTACCCGCCTTGCCTCATGCTATTGAGGTCGTCAAAGGTGAGGCAACAGAATAGACGAGAGCAAGGTGAGTGGGAGCGGGAGAAATGCGCATCGATGTTCTGACCCTTTTCCCCAATATGTTCAGCGGGCCCTTCGCCGAAAGCATCATCAAGCGAGCGATGGATCGTAACCTGATAACCATTATGATTCACAACCTGCGCGACTGGGGATCGGGCAAGCACCGCGTGGTAGATGACTACCCCTTCGGTGGGGGAACAGGCATGGTAATGAAACCGGAATCCCTGTTTGAGGCGACAGAGTCAATAAAAGCAGAGAGCGCCTACCCGTCTGCACCAGTTATCCTGCTTACCCCCCAGGGTAGGGTTTTCAACCAGGGTATCGCGGCTGAACTGACAGCCCTTGACCAGCTAATCCTTATCTGCGGGCATTACGAGGGGATTGATGAAAGGGTTAGAGAGCACCTGATAACCGATGAAATCAGCATCGGCGATTATGTGCTAACAGGTGGCGAACTGGCAGCGATGGTGGTCATCGATGCTGTGGTCAGGCTACTGCCCGGGGTTTTGGGCTCCGAGGAGTCAGCAAAGGATGATTCACACACACGCAGCCTCTTGGAATACCCTCAGTATACCCGCCCACAGACATACCGTGGTTGGGAAACGCCCCAAGTATTGCTCTCGGGAAATCACGCCCAGATAGCTAAATGGCGCAGAGAGCAGTCCATTCTGCGCACGCTCAGGCGTCGCCCTGAACTTTTGGAGAAGGCCGATCTCTCCCCCGAAGAGAAGGAGTTGACCTCTTACAGTTAAAGTAAGAAAGAAAAAAGAAGACGGTTACCAGCATTGATCGAAATGAGTTCAAAGCTGAGGCTACACCGAGGAGAAAAGTAATGGACATCAGTTCTGTTGTTGAGACTAAAGTAAACGAGGATATCCCCGAGTTCAGGCCCGGCGATACCATCAAAGTAAAGCTGAAGATCATCGAAGGTGAGCGAGAACGCAGCCAAACCTTCGAAGGCGTGGTCATTCGGAAGCGCCCAAGTGGCGCTGGAGCCAGCTTCACCCTCAGGAAGGTATTCCAAGGGATAGGGGTTGAGCGCACCTTTCCGCTGCATTCGCCCCGCCTAGAAACGGTCGAGGTAGTGAGAAAGGGAAGGGTTCGCCGCGCAAAGCTCTACTACCTGCGCGAACTCAGCAGCAAAATGGCTAAGGCCAAGGTAAAATCAAGAGCAAAGGATGAGCTACGCTGAGGTCGCTGTCAGCTCCCCGCTGGCGCAACCAAGAACCTTCAGCTATTCTATACCTCGGAATATCTCGCTAAGCGTAGGGCATGCTGTCTGGGTGCCTTTCGGCCCCCGGTTAGTTCAGGGTATCGTTCTTGCCCTCAGCGATCATCCCTCGGTAGAGGATACAAAGGATATAGCCTGGGCTATCGACTCCAAACCCATTCTTCTGCCTCATCAGGTTGAACTCTGCCGATGGATAGCCGAGCGCTACCTCTCCTCCTATTTCGAGGCAGCGGCTCCGATGCTGCCTCCAGGATTTGAGCGCAAGGTCATCACTTTCATTCAGCCCGCCATTAACGTCTCTGAGGCTACGATCTCCTCACTAACTCCGAAGCAACAGAAGCTGCTCTCCCTCCTGCAACTGAAGGGCAAGATCGGGTTGCGAGAGCTCAAGAAGATGGCAGGTCGAGATAGAATTGAAGTCGTAGTTGACCAACTTATGCGCAAGGGGCTCACAGTCAAGACGCAGGAACTGGAGAGGATCAAGGTAAGCCCTCGACTTGAAACATACTTAAGGCTCGCAGTCTCCGCAGACCAAGCCCTTGAGACCATACCTGGTCTTGAACGAAAGAGAGCCACCAAGCAGGCAAACCTGCTCAAGCTTCTGATACAAGAGCCCGGTCCCATACCACTTACAGATGTAAGGAGGCAACTCAGCTTAACCTCGACGGCAGTGCAAGCTCTCAGTCGCAAAGGACTAGTCTCCATTGAAAAAGTCAGGGTGCAAAGAGATCCACTGGCCCACCGCACTTTCGTTCCATCATCCCCACTCACCCTTACCCCGGCACAGAAGGCAGCCTGGTTGGAGACTAGTGCCGCGATAAGGCGGCCAGCCAGTGGCAAAGTCTTCCTACTGCACGGTGTGACCGGCAGCGGAAAGACAGAAATCTACCTGAGAGCACTGGAAGACGCTATATCACTGGGCAAACGGGCTATTGTCCTTGTCCCCGAAATCGCGCTTACCCCACAAACCATCGCCCGCTTCGCAGCCCGATTCCCTAACAGGGTAGCGGTGCTTCACAGCAGGTTATCTATAGGGGAGCAATTCGATGTGTGGCAACGAATTAAGGGTGGCATTTTCGATGTCGTCATAGGCTCAAGGGGAGCGCTCTTTGCCCCACAGCCCGACCTCGGGCTGATCGTCCTAGATGAAGAACACGAATGGACCTACAAGCAGCAGGAGCAGCAGCCGCGCTATCATGCCCGCGATGTCGCCATCAAGCTGTCAGAACTCACAAACGCCGTGGTAATCCTGGGAAGTGCCACTCCGGACGTCACAAGCTACCACCGGGCTCAGAGAGGCGAATTTCGATTGCTGCAGCTCCCTGAAAGGATCTCAAGCGGAGAAGTATCCCCTCTCCCTCAGGTTGAGATCGTAGACCTCCGCCGTGAATTGAGAGAGGGCAACAGAAGCATCTTCAGCAGATCCCTGACCAAATCCATCGGCGAATCCCTGGCTGCGCGGGAACAAGTGATCCTGTTCCTCAACCGCAGAGGAACAGCCACCTTTGTACAATGCCGTGATTGCGGATTCGTAATGCGGTGCCGGCGCTGCGATGTCTCCTTGACCTACCATGCAGCCGAGGACAACCTGGTCTGCCACCATTGCAACTACAGGGCTAAAATACCCCACGTCTGTCCCGTCTGCTTGAGCAGGCGGATTAAATTCCTGGGCATTGGGACTCAAAAGGTGGAGGAGGAAGCGGCGAAGGCTTTCCCCGGAGCACGGCTGCTACGCTGGGACAGGGATGTTACCAGAGGAAAACATTCCCACGAGCAAATCATGGACCGATTCCTGTCACACGAGGCAGATATCCTGATCGGAACTCAGATGATTGCCAAAGGGCTCGACATTCCTTTGGTGACGCTGGTTGGAGTGATCAATGCCGACATCGGACTTTACCTTCCAGACTTTCGCTCCAGCGAGCGTACTTTCCAGATCCTAGCCCAGGTAGCTGGCAGGGCAGGAAGAGGAAAGAGCGGAGGTAAGGTTATTGTCCAGAGCTATACGCCAGAGCACTACGCCGTGGTCGCTGCGGCAAAGCACGATTACGCAATCTTCTATGAACAGGAAATCGCCTTTCGCCGCCAGCAGGGCGACCCGCCATTCAGCCGGCTGGCACGTCTTGTTTACACCCATACCAACGCCACCCAATGTCAGAAAGAAGCAGAAAAGGTACACCACCTCCTCGAGCATGAGAAGACTTACCAGGGGCTACCCAATACCACCCTGTTTGGCCCATCTCCCACCTTTACCCAGCGGGTGCGGGGCAAGTTTCGCTGGCAGATAGTAGTCCGCAGCCCGGACCCCATTCCCCTGCTCTCGCAGCTACATCTGCCCCAGGGCTGGTCGGTAGACATCGACCCAGCGAGCTTGGTTTAACCTTTACAATGCGCCGCCGTTAGACTATAATCTCCCTAATTGCCAACATTTATCACACAATATCGAGCGTGCACATTTAGTCATGACTGTTCTGCCCCTTACAATGATGGACAGTCCCGTGCTTCATCAGAAAGCGAAGCGGGTGCGGAAAATCGACGATTCTATTCAGAAGCTTATCGACGACATGATCGAGACTATGTACCAACTTGGAGGGGCAGCAGGGCTAGCTGCACCTCAGGTCGGAATCCCGCTGCAAGTTGTTGTCATCGAGCTGCCTGAATCGGGGTTGATTACACTCATCAATCCCCAGGTAGTAAAAAGCTCGGGAGAGCATGAAGTTATGGAAGGATGCCTCAGCCTGCCCGGATACAGGGGCTCTATAAAACGCGCGGAATCAGTAACGGTTAAAGGGCGCGATCGGTATGGCAAGGAAGTTCGTATAAAGGCAGAGGGGCTTTTTGCCCAGGCTCTACAGCATGAGGTCGACCACATCAACGGGGTGGTCTATGTCGATCACCTGGAGAGCATGGATAATCTATATAAGGCCGAGCCGGAGGATGACGATGAGTCAGGCTATATCTAGGAACCTGGATCGTTTGCTGCTGAGTGCTTTCTGAGTCTATCGCCCGTCCCCGGCACATATTTTTGAGAAAAAGAAACCCTTAATGACTAAGCTCACTAAAGAGAGACTGACGATTCTCGCCCCGGAGGAGGCAGTTTCACTCCTGACAAAGCTGGAAAAGCTCCTTCAACAACGCAACATCGATTGCTACGTTGTCGGCGGCTTTATCCGAGATGCGCTCATGGGGCGACCAAATAGCGACATCGATGTCGTGGTGGCTGGTGAAGCTACATCGATTGCCTCTGATATAGCCAGGGCTTTCAGCGCCCGCATAGTGCCTCTGGATGACGTCAACCAGGTATCCCGGGTAATCCTTTCCCAGGCTGGAGGTGACTGGCATCTTGATTTCACCACCATGCGTGGCAGCATCGAGGAGGACCTACGTCACCGGGATTTCACCATCAATGCTATCGCCGTAAACTTAGCCGAGATTAGAAATGAACGGT
>DAOUTY010000001.1 GCA_030668425.1 Chloroflexota bacterium | reverse complement strand
TCCCTCCACGAACGGTGGTTGGGCAGGATGCCCAGGTGTACCATATCCGGGTTTGAGAGCACGATCTCTGCCGATTTCTTTATCTCGGCGCGCTCCCACTGGGGGGTGTCGCCATCGAAGGTAGCGTAGTTTAGCTTCATCTGATGCGGGGCGGTCAATGCTCTCAAGCTTCGCAATTGATCCTGAGCCAGGGCCTTGGTGGGGAAAAGGTAGAGGGCACGACTGCCTCCATGAGTTAAGATGGCGTCGAGGACGGGGATATTGTAGCAAAGCGTCTTGCCGCTGGCTGTTGGGGTGACCACAACGACGTTCTTGTCTGCCTGGACAATGTTAATAGCTGAAGCCTGGTGGCTGTAAAGCGGGAGCAGGCGGTTTGACTCGAGGGAAGCCTTAAGCTTGGGGTGCAGAGGCTTGTCTAACTCGCCGTAACTTGCTTCCGTAGGTGGGATGTGCTCGATGTGAACGATTTGATCCCTGTAGGCGGGGACGTTCTTGAGGTGGGGAAGAAAGTCCGAGGTGTTCATCGCTTCCCTTGGCTTCTCACAGGGCGTGCATGATCTCGATTTCGTAGTCTAAGATCTCGGCATCGCCCCTGTTTGCCTCGATGAAGTCCATCACGTGGGACAGAATCTCATTTGCGTGCCGGCCATTATTGCTGACGCAGCTAACTCCCAATGTAGCCACCTGCCATAAGTCATGGTCGTCAATCTCAGCGATGGAGACGTTGAACCTATTACTTACCAGTGAGGTGATCGATTTCACTACTTTTCTTTTACCCTTGAGGGAATGGTTTTCGGGAAGGCGGAGCCTCACTATCATAGCGCCGATGTTCATCGTAAAACCTCAAGCTTGCTTTGAAAACAGGTTTATTCCGTTCGCCCTGAGCTTGTCGAAGGGAGCCCGTCGAAGGAAGCCCTTCGATGAACTCAGGACGGGACTGTCGAAAGGCTGTTTATCGTTCTACAGTGCAGGTTGCCCGACGTCGGGCAACCTACCCATATTAGAGCCTGCTGTGCACAAAGCCAAAGAGCCCGCCACGAACGGTATCCGGCACACCATTTTTCGTCGTTCGTTGGCAGGTATTTGCCCTTGAGGGTTTGGTCTCAGTTAATCATACAGTGGGGCAGATGTCAAACGAGTGGTTGGAACTACCATAGTAGAGCGATTTGATGCAAAGGCGAAACGCTTTGCCCCAAGCTGGGGCAAAGCGTTTCAAGGTTTCGTTTATTGGTTTAATCTTGTACTGCTAGCTCTGGTTTCGCATCTTAGCGAAGCAATCGTCGCAGTAAACCGGGCGGCCACTCCGCGGTTGAAAAGGCACGCTGGCCTCGGCCCCGCACGAATCGCAGGTTATGGTTGTCCTCTCCCGCGGCCCTCTGGAAGAGCCGCCGCGGTCTTGTCGTCGAGATGCTCGGCAATCTGGACAACGGCTAGGTTCATTCTCCAAGCCTCGCGACTGGTAGAACTCTTGTTCCCCAGCGCTGAACACGAACTCTGCTCCGCAGTCTCGGCATACCAAGGTCTTGTCCTCAAACGCCATCGCTGGACCTCCTTTCCGCTTAATTAGGCAGTCCCCGTCCTTGATGCAGTTTGCGGCCCAAGACCTTTTCTTTGACTTCCGTGTTCCAAGGGGAAAGCTGCTGTCAGCTACCCCCGCTGTGGCTACGGCGTCGGATTTCCCAGGTCACCACTTGAAAACACCATGTAACGAGGTCCATGCTCCACATTAAAGTATACTATCAACGCCAGAAATGCAAGCAGCGGTTTCTATCCCATACTGGCAAGTCTTTCCTTCAACTTGCCCAGTTTGTCTCTGCGATCGTTTAGCTTTTGGCGTTCCTTCTCTACGATTGAGTCAGGGGCCTTGTTGAGAAAGGCGCCATCCCCCAGTAGCCGTTCTATACGCTCTATGTCCGCCTGGTTTGCCTCGATTTCCTTAAGCAAACGGCTCTTCTCGGCATTGAAGTCGATCATCCCCTCAAGAGGCAAGATCACCTCGATTCCCTTCAGCACCAGTGTTATTGCCTGATCCTGTCTCATCCCTTTTCCTTCTTTGCTGTCGAGGATGGTCAGAGGACGCACCCTTGCCAGGACAGTGATAGCGGGAGCAAGGGACTCAAGAGTGGACTTGGCCTCGCTGGCGGCGATAATAGCCTCAATAAACTTGGCGGGGGCAACCTTATTCTCCACGCGGGCATTGCGTATGGAGCGCACGATCTCGATCACTGATTCCATCTCCTGCTCCACGTCAGCATCGAAGGTGCTGGTGTCGGCTGTAGGGTAAGGGGCTATCATGATCGAGTCCGGCTTCCCCTCTGGCTGGTGCCCTCTTATTCTTTGCCATATCTCCTCGGTGATGAAGGGCATGAACGGGTGAAGGAGGCGAAGCGAAGTCTCAAGTACGTGGACCAAAACTGGCAATGGAGACGTGGCCTTTTCGCCACTTCGAAGCCTTATCTTCGCGATCTCAATATACCAGTCGCAGTATTCTGTCCACAGGAATTCGTAGATGCGGCGGAGCGCCTCGCCGAATTGAAATGCTTCGAGGAGTTCGGTCACGTCGGCTATGAGACGATTCAAGCGGCTCAGAATCCATCGGTCCTCTATGGGCAGGCTGCCGTGCAAGGTTTCAATCTCTACGCTGTCCAGGTTGCTTAAGACGAATCTGGCAGCATTCCAGAGCTTGTTGGTAAAATTGCGGCTGCCCTCAAGCTTGCTCGAACCCAGCAGCATATCATTGCCCGGTGAGGTCCCTGTAGACAGCGCGAAACGCAGGGCATCGGTGCCGTACTGCTCTATCGATTGCACGGGGTCGATCACATTACCCCGGGACTTACTCATCTTCGCGCGCGTTTCATCCCGTATCAGCCCGTGGAGGTAGACGCTACGGAAAGGCACGTCGCCGGTGTTCTCTAAACCCATCATGATCATCCTCGCCACCCAGAAGAAGAGGATGTCGTAGCCGGTTTCCAGTACCGTGGTCGGATAGAAGTATTTAAGGTCCTCGGTCTCTTCAGGCCAGCCCAGGGTGGAATGGGGCCAGAGCGCGGAGCTGAACCAGGTATCGAGAACGTCGGGGTCTTGGAGCAAATCACTTCCGCCACACTGAGGGCATTGTTCGGGAGTACCTACGGAGACTATGGGGTTTGCTGACAGGTCGATTATGACAAAGTCTATATTGTTCACGATTTCTTCGTGAGATGCGTATAATTCTCTGAGAACCCCATATTGATACATGGCATGTGCAATGTTTTTTTGTATAGTGAATTCTTCTCTAAGCAGTATATAGATATCGTCGCCATCGCATTGGCCGCAGTACCAGGCGGGGATCCTGTGCCCCCACCACAGCTGGCGGCTGATGCACCAGTCGCGTATGTTCTCCATCCAGTTGAGGTAGACCTTGGTGAAGCGTTCGGGGATGATCTCGATACGGCGTTCGATAACGGCCTCGATGGCTGGTTTGGCCAGTGGCGCTGTCTTGACAAACCACTGCTTCAAGGATAGGGGTTCGACCATTGTCTGGCAGCGCTGGCAGTGTCCCACAGAGTGCATGTAAGGTTCGATTTTAACCAGCAGACCGTCTTTTTCTAGATCGGCAAGCACTCTTTTACGGCACTCCAAAGGTTTGCAGTCCTGGTAAGGAGCTGCATTCATGTTCATTTTAGCTTCTGGTAGTAGGTCCATTGTTATGCGTGAAGGCAGGTCATGCCGCTGAGCAACGTCGAAGTCCACAGGGTCGTGGGAGGGGGTGATCTTCAGGGCCCCGGTCCCAAAGGAGGGATCGACGGCGTCATCGGCTATAATAGGTATGGGTCTTCTTGGCTGCCCCACAGGAAGAACGGCATTTTTATCCACAAGGCTTTTGTGGCGCTCATCATCGGGGTTAACCGCGATCGCGGTATCGCCGAGTATTGTCTCGGGCCGCGTAGTAGCTACGGTGATATACTCATTCTCGTCCTCCTCTAACGGATATTTCACATAGTAGAGGTGACCCGATATTTCCTTATGCTCTACCTCGAGGTCGGAGAGGGCAGTGGCGCAACGGGGGCACCAGTTGACGATGCGCTCCCCGCGATATATCAAGCCCTTGTTGTAGAGGTTTAAGAAAGTGGTGCGCACTGCCAAGCTCGGCCCCGGGTCCATGGTGAAGCGTTCGCGGGTGAAATCACAGGAGGCGCCTAGTCTCTTGTGCTGCTCAACTATAATTCCTCGGTACTTATTCATCCACTCCCACATCCGCTCCAGAAACCTCTCACGACCCAGGTCGTGGCGTGAAAGCCCCTCTGTAGCAAGGAGCTGCTCAACCACGTTTTGCCCGGCGATTCCGGCATGGTCACTACCCGGGAGCCATAGTGTAGGCTCGCCTTTCATGCGGTGCCAGCGTACCATTGTGTCCTCGATGACTGCGGTGAATGCTGTGCCCAGGTGGAGCTCACCGGTGACGTTGGGTGGGGGCATGATGACGACAAACGGCTTTCTTCTGGCGTCGATCTCGGGAGTAAAGTAGCCGTGCTCTTGCCAGAACTGGTACCACTTTGCCTCAACCTGCTTGGGGTCGTAGCTGCTGGGGATGTCGCTTAGTGCTTGCTCTGTCATGAGTGAGGTTGCCTCGCATTCCAAATATCGCCCTACATTTTACAGTGCCCTGTCTACTGCGTCAAAGGGGCGACTTCGTTCAAAGACCTCGTTTGTGCGCTATGTGATAAAGGGCCACGAACAGCGTTCATGGCCCTCAAATCCCCTTAGCCACTTCTCGGGCAGGTCTTTATTGGCTTGATCAAACTGGACTCTATGCTCGCTAGATTGGAGTATCCGATTTCGAATCGGTATCTAAGTCAACCGACCCTGCATCTTCTTCTACCGCCCCGGTTTCCTCTGACGTAGCTTCCGACTCATCTCTCTCGTCTGTTTCCTGGTCGCCCTGCGCTACATCCTGTACCACATCCTCCAACTTACCTTCCGGGTCTGTTTCCTGGTCGCCCTGCGCTACATCCTGTACCACATCCTCCAACTTGCCTTCCAGGTCAGTTTCCTGGTCGCCCTGCGCTGCCTCTTCCAATTCTCCTTCCAGCAGCGGCAAC
Organism: Chloroflexota bacterium; assembly: GCA_030668425.1. Taxonomy (GTDB): domain Bacteria; phylum Chloroflexota; class Dehalococcoidia; order SZUA-161; family SZUA-161; genus DAOUTY01. The sequence continues at coordinate 20,086 of DAOUTY010000001.1, read as the reverse complement.
GCCATTCTTCTATCGGCGGCCTTAGAGACTTCGCTCCGGGCCGGGATGAGCTTGCCGATGATAACGTTCTCTTTCAGCCCTGTTAGCCTATCGGTACTTCCCATGAGCGCAGCCTCGGTGAGCACTCTGGTCGTCTCCTGGAATGATGCCTTAGCCAAGAAGCTGTCAGTGTTCAGCGACGCCCTCGTGATTCCCAGCAATACGGGCTGTGCTGTCGCTGGCTCCCCGCCTTCAGCGAGCACCTTGGCATTGATATCCTCGTACGCTAGGCTGTCTACCAGCTCTCCTGGCAGGAGGCCGCTGTCTCCTGGGGAATCGACCCTAACCTTGCGTAGCATCTGGCGAACTATGATCTCGATGTGCTTGTCGTTGATATTCACGCCTTGAGCACGGTAGACCTTCTGCACTTCATCCACCAGGTATCGTTGCACCGCTTCGCGGCCCATTATGCGGAGGGTATCCTGAGGATGGACCAGGCCGTCTGTGAGTTGCTGTCCCGACTCAACCCTGGCACCGTTCTCCACCAGAATTGGGGTCATTGGGGATACCATGTATTCGCGTTCTTCCCTTTCCTCGTACAGTATCGATAGTTTCTTACCACGAATCTCCACCTTGCCTCCTACCGGGGCAATAAGCGGAGGCGTTACCTTGGTCGCCGTTTCGTCCTTTGCAGCTTTTGGCCGCGCTAGCACAGTTGCAGCTTCTACCTGCTGACCTTTTCCCACCAGCACCTCGTAGCCCGTGGGAATAGAGTACTCGTCACGGTAGATCTCGGAACTGACAACCTTGACCTTACGCCCCTCTTCGGTTCGGCTTATCTCAACTACACCCTCGATCTCCGAGATAACCGCCTGGCCTTTGGGCGCTCTCGCCTCGAAGAGCTCCTCTACGCGGGGCAGGCCGCTGGTGATGTCCAGTCCGGCAACGCCACCTGTGTGGAAGGTACGCATGGTAAGCTGGGTTCCCGGCTCGCCTATACTCTGGGCAGCGATAATCCCCACTGCCTGCCCCGTAGACACCAACTTACCCTCAGCGAGGCTTCTTCCGTAGCAGAACTGGCAGATGCCACGACGCGACTGACAAGTGAGGGGAGACCTGACTTGAACTCTGGTGATCCCGGCCCTGGCGATCTCATCCCCATTCTCCTCGTTAATCATCTCATTTCGGTCTACGATGATCTCGCCACTTTCAGGGTGGGCAATTGGGCTGGAAGTGATGCGGCCCACGATGCGCTCGGTAAGGGACGCCAACATGATCTTCTCCGGTGACGCAGAGAGCCATATGCCTGATAGCGTTCCGCAATCCTCCTCGTTGACAATCACCTCCTGGGCCACGTCGATGAGCCTTCTGGTGAGATAGCCGCTATCGGATGTCCTCAGCGCTGTGTCAGCCAGACCTTTGCGAGCACCATGGGTAGAGATGAAGTACTCCAGTACCGCGAGGCCCTCTCGGAAACTGGCCTTGATGGGCAGGTCGATGATTCTGCCTGAGGGATCGGTCATCAAGCCTCTCATCCCAGCCATCTGCCTAATCTGGGAGATATTTCCCTTGGCTCCGGATGATGCCATCAGGTATATCGGGCTGTACTTATCCATAGACCGTTCCAGCGCAGCCTGAAGATCATCAGTTGCCTGTGTCCATACCTTCACCGCGCTAGTGTAGCGCTCATCTTCAGTGATCAATCCTCGCTGGAACTGCTTCTCGATGTCGGCGATTTTTCCTTCCGCTCCCTCTATAATACTCGCCTTTTCCTTGGGCACCTCAATATCGTTAACAGCGATGGTGATACCTGACTTGGTGACGTATTGAAAACCAAGCCGCTTGATGTTGTCCACCATGGTGGCGGTGCCCCAGTTACCAACGAGCCTATAGCATTCAGCAACAATATCCTTCAACGCCTTCTTATCCATGATCTGGTTACGAAAGCCGAGTTCCTTGGGCAGAATCTCGTTGAAAATGATACGACCAACACTGGTCTTCAGTCGCTTTGCCCCGTTAACTTGCTCTCTGGCCTCGATCTCGGCCCTGAGGTCGACGATATCCAGCTCATGGGCAAGCTTAGCCTCATCGAAGTTGCTGAAGATCATTCCCTCGCCCTTCATTCCGGCCCTTATCATGGTCATGTAGTAGCAGCCCAGAACAATGTCCAGGGTTGGTGCCACCACAGGCTCACCGGAACTGGGCAGCATCATGTTATAGACACTTAACATTACCTTATTTGCCTCTTCCATCGCAGCCCTCGATAGCGGCACGTGGACCGCCATCTGGTCGCCGTCGAAGTCAGCGTTAAAGGCAACACAGACCAGGGGGTGGATTTGGATAGCGCTGCCGTCGATGAGCACTGGCTGGAATGCCTGAATACCCAATCTATGTAGCGTTGGCGCACGATTGAGTAAAACGGGGCGATCCTTAACTACCTCCTCCAGGATATCCCAAACCTCTGGTTTGCCGCGCTCCACGATCCGCTTGGCGCTTCTGATATTGAGGGCCAGCCCCCGGCCAACCAACCGCCGCATGATGAAGGGCTTGAACAGCTCCAGGGCCATCCTCTTGGGCAGACCGCACTGGTGGAGCTTCAACTCAGGGCCGACTATAATCACCGACCTCCCGCTGTAGTCCACACGTTTGCCAAGGAGGTTCTGCCTGAACCTTCCCTGCTTGCCTCGCAGCATGTCTGAAAGCGATTTCAGCTTATGGTTATTTCCGGTGACCACGGCCCTGCCCCGACGCCCGTTATCTATCAGGGAGTCGACTGCTTCCTGAAGCATTCGTTTCTCGTTGCGAATGATGATCTGCGGCGCACCGATCTGCAGCAGCCGCCGCAGGCGGTTATTGCGGTTGATCACTCTGCGGTATAGGTCGTTCAGGTCGCTGGTAGCAAACCTGCCGCCGTCGAGCTGAACCATGGGGCGTAACTCGGGGGGCAAAACGGGGAGCACGGTAAGAATCATCCATTCCGGCTTGTTCCCGCTTTTGCGGAAGCCCTCGACAACTCTTAGCCTTTTGATTGCCTTCTTGCGTCGCTGTCCTGAGCTCAAGGCAGCCTCTTGGTAAAGCTCCTGGCGCATCTGCTCCAGATCGAGATGGCCGAGGATTTCGAGCATGGCTTCCGCCCCCATACCGGCGCTGAAGACATTCCCCCATCTTTGTTTTAGATCGCGATAGTTGCCTGCGCTCAGCAGGCCTCGAGGCACGAGGTCCTCGAGCTCCCCGATCCTTGTTTTGAGCTCGTTCTCGAGTTGTCTTCTCCCGTCCGCGAACTGCTGTTGTAGATGGCTTATGTCTTGCAAGACTTTCTCCTTGTCTTGCTCTGCATTCTCCTGTGACTTCAACTCCTCGATCTTCTCGGTCAGCAGCCTTTCCCACTCCGCTATCTCTCGGGAGACATCATCGCGGAACTGTCTTACCGCCTGCTGCTTTTTCTCCTCATCGACATGGGTAATGATAAATTTGGCGAAGTAGATCACGTGCTCCAGATTACGGGGGGATATATCGAGTAGTAACCCCATACGGCTGGGCGTACCCTTTACGAACCAGATATGGCTGACCGGAGATGCCAGTGAGATGTGGCCCATACGCTCTCTCCTGACCTTGGAGCGAGCCACCTCGACACCGCACTTATCGCAGACGATACCCTTGTAGCGGACTTTCTTGTACTTGCCGCAGTAGCACTCGAAATCTTTGGTTGGGCCGAAGATTTTCTCGCAGAAGAGCCCGTCCTTCTCCGGCTTTAGGGTACGATAGTTGAGGGTTTCAGGCTTGGTAATCTCACCATAGGACCATCCCCTGATCTGTTCTGGCGAGGCTAGTGAGATGCGAATGGTAGTAAAGTCGTTTACTTCGAGCATTACTCTCTCTCCTCAAATCCGGCCAGATTTATCCCCAGCCTCGGGGCTTCTGCTACAGCTTCCATCAGGCTTGTCACCCTTTCCTCGTCCTCATTGAGCACCTCAGTAGCCAAACAGAGGCTTTGCAACTCCTTGACCAGCACCTTGAACGATTCTGGCACCCCTGCTTCCAATATGTCCTCGCCGTTGACTATGGACTCGTAGGTTTTGACTCTACCCACTACATCATCGGATTTGACAGTGAGCATCTCCTGAAGGTTGTGGGCAGCGCCATAGGCTTCCAGTGCCCACACCTCCATCTCACCGAAACGCTGGCCGCCGAACTGGGCTTTGCCGCCCAGTGGCTGCTGTGTTATCAATGAATAGGGACCTGTAGAGCGGGCGTGGACTTTATCCTCTACTAAGTGGACTAGCTTCATCACGTAGATGTAGCCCACGGTCACTGGGTCGTCGAGGGGTTCGCCAGTGCGTCCATCGTAAAGCAATGTCTTGCCAAAGGTAGGGGGCGACATCCCTTTCTCGTGACTGATGTTTTCTACGGCCCTGTCTACCTCTTCGACGCTCAGAGCAGAGGCGTCTACACCCAGCTCCTCCAGCCACAGTCGGAGGCAGGCCTGTCTTGCTTCGCCTGTGACCTCGTCACTAAATACCTTTTCAGCATCGTAGCCACGCTCGGCGAGCCAGGACTTGGCTTGCTCTAGGTGGACGGCACTCTCACCATTGTGACCCCAGTCGATCCCTCCAGCCTTGCGCACTATCCATGCTTTCGCCAGAGCATCTTCGAGGTCGGAATCATCGGCGCCATCGAAGACTGGGGATATTGCCTTGAAGCCGAGGCTTTTTGCTGCCCAGCCCAGGTGTGTCTCCAGAAGTTGTCCGATATTCATTCGAGATGGGACCCCCAGCGGGCTGAGCATAATATCAACCGGTCGCCCATCGGGTAAGAAAGGCATATCCTCCGCCGGCACAATTCGGGCAATCACCCCTTTGTTGCCGTGACGGCCAGCCATTTTGTCCCCCTCGCAGACCTTTCGCATTTGAGCGACAAACACCCGTACCATCTGGTTGACCCCTGGGGGAAGGTCGTGGTCGTCATCACGTGTGAGAACGCTGACATCGATCACCTTCCCATATTCACCGTGCGGCACTCTGAGCGAGGTATCCTTAACCTCACGAGCCTTTTCGCCGAAGATGGCCCGCAGGAGCTTCTCTTCAGCAGTGAGCCCTCTTTCGCCTTTGGGGGTGATCTTTCCTACCAGGATATCGCCAGACCCGACTTCGGCGCCTACTCGGATAATGCCAAATTCATCGAGATGACGCAGGCTTTCCTCCCCTATGTTAGGTATGTCCCTCGTTATCTCCTCGGGGCCCAATTTGGTATCCCTGGCCTCAATCTCGTGTTTGTCGATGTGAACCGATGTAAACCTGTCCTCTTTGACTATGTTCTCCGAGATGACTATAGCATCCTCGTAGTTATAGCCTTCCCAGCTCAGGAAGGCACAAAGGACGTTTTGCCCCAGAGCGAGCTCGCCTCCTTCCGTGGACGAGCCGTCTACCAGAACCTGACCCTGCTTGATCCGATCCCCTTTGTTCACCACTGGCCTTTGGTTAATGCAGGTTCCTTGATTTGAGCGGGCAAATTTGGTTAAGGGGAAAACCTGCTCCTTTTCCTTGTCGTACCTGACCACAATCTCATTGGACGAGACCGATGTTACCTCCCCGTCATAGGCAGCGAAAAGCACTTGGCCACTGTCACGAGCCGCTTCTTTCTCCATGCCGGTGGCGATCAGTGGAGACTGGGGAAGGATCAGGGGGACTGCCTGGCGTTGCATGTTGGACCCCATGAGGGCTCGGTTCGCATCGTCATGCTCCAGAAACGGTATCAGCGAGGTGGTTACACTGACGATTTGTCTCGGCGATACGTCCATGAAGTCAACCCTATCCGGTGCCTCCAGCAAAAACTTCTCGCCATGCCTTACCTCGACTTTGTCTTCAATGAACTCGTTATTGGCGTCGAGTAGGGTGTTGGCTTGAGCGATAACGTAGTTTTCCTCTTCATCCGCAGAGAGATAAATGATCTCTTGGGAGACTAAAGGCTTGATCTTGATTCGTTGTTTAGAGAGTCTTGAGAGTTTGTTGGCTATCTCAGCGGTAATCACAGACCCCGCTTCTGCCACGACGGCGCCCTTAGAGTTAGTTACATCCTGGGCAAGCGTTTTGCCTCGGAGATCAGGGGAATCGTTGCCAAGGTCCCTTACTACTCTGCGGTAAGGAGTCTCGATGAAGCCGTATTCGTTGACTCTGGCATAGGTGGCTAGGGAGCCGATGAGCCCAATGTTTGGGCCCTCAGGGGTTTCAATGGGACATATCCTGCCATAATGGGAGAAGTGGACGTCGCGCACATCGAAACCTGCCCGATCGCGTGATAGCCCTCCGGGGCCTAATGCTGAAAGTCGACGCTTGTGCGTTAGTTCCGCTAGCGGGTTGGTCTGGTCCATGAATTGAGAGAGCTGGGAACTTCCGAAGAACTCTCTAATAGCAGCTACCACGGGGCGACTGTTAACCAAGGTGCTAGGGGTCGCCGTGTCCGGTGGCAGCAGACTCATGCGCTCCTTTACCACTCGCTCCATGCGGAGTAGCCCAACGCGGATCTGATTCTGCAGTAGTTCCCCCACCGCCCGCACCCGGCGGTTGCCCAGGTGGTCGATATCATCGGGGCCATCCTCTCCGTTGTTGAGCCTTACTATTTGGCGGAAAATCGCCACGATGTCCTCTTTAGCCAGAACCCTTTGGGCGGGTGTTTGCTCGAGGCCAAGCCGCTTGCTGAGCTTATAGCGACCCACCTTGCCCAGATCGTAGCGCCGGGGGTTGAAGAAAAGGGCGTTTACCAGCGCGCGGGCATTGTCGAGCGTAGGGGGATCTCCGGGTCTCAGGCGCTTGTATAGATCGATTAATGCCTCATCCTCGCTCTTAACTGCTGGCTCGCGTTCGATGGTGGTCTGGATATAGCTGTGGTCAGGGTTGGTGTCCACATCAGCGAAGAGGGCCATCACTTCCTCGTCGGTGCCATAGCTGTGCTCCGAGTCGCTGATAGCACGGATCAGGGTGGTAGCCGGGATCTTTCGTTTTCGGTCAACCTTCACCGTGATCAGGTCGTGGCTACTGGTCTCGAACTCTAGCCATGCGCCACGGTTAGGTATTAGTTTGGCGGAACACAGCCTCCGTCCGGTAGCCGGGTCCTCATTGAGGGTAAAGTAAACTCCCGGGGAACGAACCAACTGGCTAACCACAACTCGCTCGGCCCCGTTGACGATAAAGGTGCCCTTAGGGGTCATCAGGGGGAAATCTCCCATGAATATATCTTGCTCTTTGATCTCCCCCGTCTCCTTGATAACCAGCTGTACCTTTACCTTTAGCGGCATAGCGTAGGTAACATCGCGTTCATAGCACTCCTGTGGTGAGTACTTGGCGGCAGCCCACATGTATTCCCAGAAGGATTTCTCGTCCTCAAACTCCGGCACCTCAGCGCTGCTACCGAACCCATAGCTTGTGAAATGGAGCTCGTAACGTTTGCCGGTGAAGTCCTTAATTGGCGAGACCTCGTCGAACAACTCCCTGAGCCCTCCGCCGAGGGACGGATCGCAGGCCCAGCGATAGGACTCCTGCTGAATCTGGATGAGGTTGGGTGTTTCTAGGAGGGGGGGTATTCTGGCATAGGACTTCCTCACCCCCGGATATCGGGACATTGACAAAGTCATGGTTTAATACCTCTCAGTAAGTGAGATTAGAACAAGAGAGTGACGTAGATATAGTTAGCCCTAGAGTTAATGATGTTGGAGACAAGTTGGGAATAAGAGAAGGTTCCATCCCACAAACGCAAATGCTAACACCGCTTGATGCATTTGTCAATAGATAGGGCAGGCAAATTCTATTAATTTGGCCAAATGGCCTATAGCTGTTGCGCAGGCAAGCGTACTCTGCGTTTCAGGCTTTCCCTACTGGACAACTTTCTTGGATAGAGGACGGATTCACCTGATGTGTGGCTTCTCTTCATGCTTCTTTCACTTGTCCTTGGGGAAGTGCCTCCCGAGTCTCCTCGCTTGTCGCGTCTGTTTGTGTGTGTGCAGTATCACTTCTGCCGTCTGCGGAACCGGGCGTTTTGCCGCCCAATAGCTGAGACAGCTTTTTGGCGAGTCCTTTGGCAGGACTCGATGTCTCTCCGTCGGCTCTTGCCTCCATTTTTGACTCTTCTCTCAGCGGCTGGCGAGTAGCCTCCATCTCCGCTAGAGCTGCTTGCTCTCGGCTGAGCGCCTCAGTGGCCTCGCTATGGTACTGCTGTATCTGTCCTGCTTGCTGTTCAACCCTCTGCTCCAGTCGAAGTTGATATTGCTTGTTATCCAGTACCAATCTCCTTCTTTCCAGAGCCCTTTCTGTCCTCATTATGAGATCATCCAGGTTGAAAGGTTTGGGCAGGTAGTCATATGCTCCCAGCTTCATGGCTTCCACGGCCGTTTGTATGTCGGACACGGCTGTAACCATGATTACACAGGTATCGGGGTGGTCGGTGATCATCTTGGGCAGCACCTCCATTCCCGACATCCCTGGCATCTTGATATCCATAAAAACCAAGTCAAAATCTTGCATGAATGCCTTCCAGAGCGCATCTTTGCCGTTGACTGCGGCTACGCAGTCATAGCCCTGTGACTGCAACTTGCGGCAAAGGATATCCCTGATGGACTCTTCGTCATCGACTATTAGTATTGTTCCTGTGTGTTCCTTCATCTTACACCCCTTTAGTTGTAGACCAGGTCAGGCTGCTCAGCAACATGATGCTCTTCAGATACGATGGGTATCTCGATAGTGAAGGTTGCACCCTTGCCAGGCTTGCTGTAAGCATATATATGGCCACCATGACCCTCGACGAGGCCATAGCAGATGCTCAGACCTAGCCCAGTGCCTTTCCCCACCTCCTTGGTCGTGAAAAACGGGTCAAATATCTTCTTGAGGTTCTCTTCCGAGACACCTGGCCCGTTGTCAGTAAAAGCTATTCTGATATTGTCGCCCACCTTTTGCGTTTTGATATAAAGCTTTCCCCTATCCGGGCCCCCTAACATAGCCTGCTCTGCATTGTTGATAATGTTCGCAAAGACCTGCTGCATTTGGTCTGGATCGGCCATGGTTTTAAGAAGACCAGGCTCTAGTTTCACAGACAACCCTATGTTGTTGACCTGTAGACGGTGGGTGTTGAGATCCAGAGTTTTCTCAATGACTTCGTTTATCGAAATGAGGCTCTTTTCAGGAGCGTACGTACGGCTGAAGGAAAGGAGATTCCGGGTGATTTTAGCAGCGCGTTGAGCCTCCCTGTAGATGGTTTCCACACCGCTCTTTGTGGTTTCGTCGAGGTTGTCCCTTTCGGTCAGAAATTGGGCGAACCCTTGAACTGCGCTGAGGGGGTTGTTCAACTCGTGGGCAACACCTGCCGCCAGTTGACCAACTGCAGCCAAACGGCCGGCGAGTTGAAGCTGCTCTTCCATCCTTTGTTTCTCCTCTTCTGCCTTCTTGCGCTCGGTGATATCTCTGACTGAAACGAGGCCTGCTAATCTACCCTGGTATTCGGTTCTTGTACCTACAGCGCTTATCCATACTTCCCTGCCATCTTTGGTGAACGCCCGAAATTCGATAATCTCACGCAGGTCTTTTTCAAACATATCTTCTATGATAATCCTGGCGACCCTATCTCTATCGTCGGGATGGATGAAGTCAAGAGGGTTGACCCCGATCGCATCCTCTATGGAATCGAGTTCGAACATCGCCGCCGCTTTGTCATTGGCGAGCACGAATTTCATAGTTTCGGCATCGATGACGCCTATACCGTCAATTGTGCTCTCGAATAACACTCTATAGTTGTGCTCGCTTTGGCGCAAATCCTCCTCTACCCTTTTGCGTTCGGTGATATCGCGAGTTACTCCCAGGATCCCAACGGGCTGCCCGTCTTGATCGCGCAGGAAGGTTATTCTCATCTCGGTCCAGATTGTGGAGCCATCTTTGCAGGCCTGCTCCAGTTCCAGCATCCGAGACCGGAACCAACTCTTGCGCTCCGTTTTTTCTACGGCCAACTCATCCTCAAAAGCCTTTAAAGCAACTTCAAGAGAAGCAGGAGTCAAAGCTTCTTCCATGCCCTGTGCCATCGCCTCGTCAACGGTGTAGCCTCGCAAACGCTCAACTGAGGGGCTGATAGAGGTAAATCTCAGATCCATATCCATTGTCCAGATAACATCTTGCACGTTTTCGGCGAGCAGGCGGTAGTGTGCCTCACTCTTTTGTAAGGCCTCTACCGCCTTCTTGTGCCGGGTGACATCGGTGAATACTGTTGCGAACTGCCCTTTGCGGGGGGAGAAAACGGAGATGAGGAAGTGCATTTCTATTTGCGGGAAATAGGTTTCAAATGAGAGGGGTTCTCCTGAATCCGCCACCTTCGCATAGAGTTCCAAGTAAGGTGGTTTGCCTGTCCCATAGAGTTCCGATGCTTTGCTTCCTATGGCCTTTTCTCTGCTTAAGCCGAGAAGTGACTCATAGGCTGGGTTGACATATATGATTCTATAGTCTGCTGCTTGTCCTGATTCATCATAGATAATCTCATGAAGGCAAACGCCTTCGTTCATGGCGGAATATAGGGAGCGGAGGCGTTCCTCGTTTTCCCGAAATGGCTCTTCCATCTGCTTGAGTTCGGTGATATCACTGGCTATTATTCCCAGTTCGCTTCCCACCTTGAATGCTTTGATGTTTAAAGTTCTGTTTCCAAACTTTGGGTGTACGATGATATTATCAGCAGAGAACGGCTCCCCGGATTTGATAACATTCAGATACCTGTCGTATCTTCCGGTTTCTTTGATGTCGGGCACAACATCCAGGACATTCTTCCCAACCACATCTTCTTCCGAGAGGTTGAACAGCTTTTGCGTGGCGGGGTTTATACTCACAAAGTTAAGGTTCTCGTCGATCACGATGAAAGCGTCCACGGATGCGTCCGCGAAAGCGCTCAACCTGTCCAGCAGCGTTATTGCTGGTTGAACAGTGTTTGGGCGCGTTTTACCTCGCGTCGGCTTATTTCTTTTCGCCATGTCTTGTTTCCTTTGCATCTGTAGGGGGCATAATCTGTTGCAGCATACTACATAAACATTAACGCACGTTCTGGGGAGAGGACAATAGTTCTATCTGGTAGTTGGCAGTAGGAAAATAGTCCGATAGAGAGTCAGTGGGAATAGTACAGCTGCCTTGGGAAAGCTGAACCTATTCAGGACATTGCACGATCTCCATCATGTGCAGCCTGAGGCACGTTATGCGGGCCTTTGGATAGCTCATCTTGTTGATGTGGCATATCCCACAAGTTTGTAGGCCAGTTTGGCAGCGAGGAAGGCACATGCGTTCGGCCCCTCATGAGGGCAGAGTTCCATGATGTCAAAGCCAACGATTTGTTTGCTATCGGCTACCGCACGCAGCAACTCCAGCACTTGTTGCCAGCCTAACCCCCCAGGTTCAGGGGTGCCCACCGCTGACATGATTGAGGGATCGAGTACATCTAGGTCGATCGAGATATACACCTGAGGTGAAAGGGTGGAGGAAACCCGGGCTACAAAGTCTGAACCGGTTGAGGCTTCAGCATAAAAGGGCTCGATTTTGCGTTGACTCAGAAACTCGTGTTCCTCCCGACTGAGGCTACGAATGCCCACGTGGACGACGGGGCAAATCTCCCAAACTCGGCGCATTACGCAGGCGTGGCTGTATTTCGTTCCCTGATATTGATCGCGCAGGTCGGCGTGAGCATCCAGGTGTAACACGGAGAGTTCGGGGTACCTTTCCCGATGGGCTTTAACTGTGCCCAGAGTAAGGGAATGCTCGCCGCCCAACATCGCCAGGAGTTTGCCTTTATCAAGCAAGTCACTCGTTATTTGATAAACCCGTTCCATCATCGGCTCGGGCCCGCTCATCAGGGGCTGGACTTCGGAGAGGGTATAAATGCCTACTTCGCTGATTTCTCGGTCTAGCTCAATGTCATAAAGCTCTAAGAATCGTGAGGCATCGATGATTGCTTGGGGCCCTTCCCTGGTGCCGCTTTTGTACTCAGTGGTGCTGTCGTAGGGTACAGGTAAAACTGCCACCTTTGCTTGATCAAAGGTGGTAATGAGAGGAGATATACCACCGAAAGACCTTGGGGGGAGAAAAAACTCATCGCTCACTTCATCCATCCTGGCTAGTGAGACGACTCACTTTCTATTCACGGAGGCTGACAGCGAAGATGGCTGTTGATTGTTGTAGTATTCCAGCCCCCGACTGAGAATATAGCTCCTGATTTCGGCCAAACCAAATTGTTGCTGAAGGTCTCTTATAGTTTGCTCGGCGTCAAACTCTTTACAGGAGAAGATATCGATATTGATGTAGGAACGCTCGGGGAAGGTGTGGATGCTGATATGGCTCTCCGCGATGAGGACAAAACCGGAAACACCCCAATCCTCGGGTTTGGAGCCGATGTATTTGGAAACCTGCGGGGGAGAGATCTTTGTCATCCCAATCTGCGAGGGATAAGTATCGAGGAGTTGGTAGATGAAGTCTACGTCCTGCATTTTCTGGGCATTGCCACTGTAGCCATCGATGATCAGGTGCATTGTTCCCACCCCCTTCCAGTAGTTGAGGCACAAAAAAGACCACCCCCCGCTTGGGTGGTGGTCAAATACACTTGGCCACTTCTGGCTTACAGCACCTAGTGCTCAGCTGTAGTATGATCCAGAAGTTTCCCCTCGTACCATCTATCCAGATCGTCTTTCCTGATGCGGTACGATTTTCCAATCTTTGCCGCAGGAAGCCTTCGGTCGCGGCACCACCTTTGCGCGGTGACTTTGCTGATTTTAAGTATCCTGGTTATATCATCTACCGACGATAACTCAGTTTCCATAATGTGAAGTCCACATCACCCCTTCCACTGACCTGAGAAGGTCAGCGAGAGAAAGCATAACATATCTTAGATACTAGTGCAATACTTTAGGGGACTTTTGCGTCCAACAGGATAAAAAAGATATCTATTGTGGCTTATTTCTGCTGGGGAATTCGATTTCTGAGAGAGGCAGTTCCAAGCGGGCTTCGCTCTCGAGCTGGACGATAACGGTCTCCTTGAGAGGGTTACACCCGATCACTTTGGCCTCACCGACTTTGGTGGTGATGTTCTTCCCCGGCGTGGGTAGCTTCTGCTTCATAACGCGGTATTGCTCGTTTTCGTAGGCCAGGCAGCAAAGCAGCCGGCCGCAGACACCGGAGATATTTGCTGGGTTGAGAGGCAGGTCCTGCTCTCTGGCCATTTTCATAGAGATGGGTTCAAACTTGGACAGGCGGCTTGCGCAACATAGGGTACATCCACATCTGCCCATGCCGCCGATTAACTTAGCAGCATCGCGAGCACCTACCTGGCGTAGTTCGACGCGGGTTTTTAATGTGCTGGAGAGCTCGCGTAACAGATTACGGAAGTCAACCCTCTTTTCGGATTTGAAGTACATGGTGAGGTGGCTACCGTCCAGGTTGTACTCTGCGGCCAGAGGGCTCATCGGGAGTTGGTACTTTGCCACCAGTTCCTCGCACTTAGTCAGCGCCTTGCCTTCCTCTTCTTTCCTTTCCGCCACTCGCTCCAGGTCATCGGGCTGCGCTTGGCGCAGGACGGGCTTCAGGGGTTCGCCTGCCTCGTCAGGAGCAACCTCCTTTGGGGCCAGCACGACCGCACCAACTGCCAGACCACGAACGGTCTCGACAACTACGTTATCGCCGATCTTGAGCTCGATATCCGATGGGTCGAAGTAATATATCTGCGCTGCTCGTTTGAACCGAACGCCTACAATCTCAGTCATCTCAGCGAATCTAAGCGCTGGGGCGCTTTATCCTTTCTTCCTCTCTATTCGGGATGCTCAGCATTAAAACTTCCAGCACAAGGCGTGGATTTGCGTTCTGCTCCAGTTGCTCTAGCGCTGCTCTTATGGCTTCGATGAAGTGCCTGATCTCGGCAACGTTGTAACCCTCCGAGTGTTGAACGAGTGTCTCCTCTTGATCTACGTTTGTGATAAACTCTGCGCATCCTTCCTTGACCAGCAGGAGGTCTCGCCACCAATCCAGCCATAGTCTGAGTACTTCCTCGACTGAGTCACGGTTCTTGTTGAATTGTGCCGCTAGCTTGGTAGCGAAATCGAATCGCTTGTCAAGGCTGGTGGTGACAAGTTCTTGAAGTTCGTTTAACCTCAGAGAGCGTTCCTGTGGAAGCCTCTCATTTAGTGAGGCCGAGATTGCCCAGCCGATGCCCCCGCGGCAGAGCCTGCTGAAAGCCTTGGCCTTATCGGGTTCTATTTGCCGGTGTTCGACTAGCTCCTGTTCTATGGTATTTGCGGGAACCGGGAGAAGTTCAACCCGCTGGCATCTGGAAACAATCGTGGGCAACAACCTGGCATCATTCGCTGCAAGCAGGATGATGAGAACCTCGGGCGGTGGCTCCTCGAGGGTTTTGAGCAGGCAGTTGGCAGATTCTTCGTTCAGATGTTCGGCACTATCGATGATAAAGACGCGGTGCTTTCCCTCGTAAGGTCGCAGTCCGGCAGCCTGTTGTAGCTCCCTTATCTGCCCAATGCTGATCTCTTTCTTGGGGCCAGCTTCGCCGGAGCCAGTGTCCGGCAAGCGCCCGATTATCTGAACATCGGCATGCTTTCCGGCGGCGATGCGGAGGCAAGACCTGCATTGCCCACACGGTTCTATTCCCTGTTCACAGTTCAATGCCTGTGCCAGATTTATGGCCAGGGTTGCCTTGCCCACGTGGGGCTGTCCCACAAACAGATAGGCATGAGCCAGACGACCGCTCTCAAGGCTGTGCCTCAGCAACTCCACGGCCTTGGGCTGACCGATAACATTCCACATTCCGCATTGCCTTTGCTAACCCGATGATGGCCCTTTATCCGTCTCCATATACATCAATGCCGTCGCTGCCATCTGGTCTTTTTTAACATCTTGCGGTGTTTGTGCTTCCTCATCTTCTTACGCCTCTTCTTGACGACTGAACTCATAATCTTACCTCTGCTATTACAAATCGGCTTGCTTACTTGCAGCTACTTCTTGCCGTATTTGCCTTGAAATACGATGTCGGCAAGGTCTTTTCTCGGAATCGCTCCAGGCGTCTCGTCGGGATAACCCAGGGGGGTCATGTCCACAACTGCAACGCCTTCGGGTATTTCCAGGATACTGGCTACGTCTTTGGCCTCGAACAGGCCCACGTGTACTGTACCCAAGCCCATGGCATGTGCCGCCAGGGTTAAGTTCTGCATTGCCAGTGCTACGTCAAACATGAACCAGTCGCCCTTGTCCGTCGCTGGCTCCCCTTTGTAGTAGCCCGACTTACCGAGTTCGGCGCAGGACACGATAACAGCCGGAGCCTCCCGTATAGCCGCCGCCGCTGGGTTCTCTGCGCCGTGGGCGAGTCGTTTCAAGGTGCCCGCAAGTTCCCTCTTGCCCTCGGGGTCTCTAACTACTATGAACTGCCAGCACTGGGTATTTGACCAGGATGGAGCCCATCTGGCAGCCTCCAGGACTGTGTTAACGGCTTCGTCGGGTACCGGGTCAGGCTTGTATTTGCGAATACTTCTTCTTCCCTTTATGGCCTGCATTACGTCCATAGCCACTCCTTCATTACTGGATGCCCACTAGGGGTGTCTTGCCGGATTGTTCTCCGACTTCTGTTTGGGGCTGCCAGTTGCTTTCTTTGACGATACCCGCAAGCTCATATTGTGCCTTACTTGACTACATGTGTCAAGGCGAGTGTGTGCGATTTGGGCCAAGGCTATTTACAATTGGGGAAAATTCGGTTATAATCACAATTCAATAATCGAGAGCAGGTGACCAGGCGTTGGCACGCTCTCGGTCTTTTTTAATTGGTTGGAGGAGATGGTGCAGAAGGAAACCTTTCTCACGCCTGAGGGGCTGGAGAAGCTGAAGGCGGAACTGGAACATCTACAGTCTGTGCGGCGTCCGCAGGTTGCTGAGCAGATTCATAGGGCAAAAGAGCTCGGCGGCACTGTTGACAACGCTGAATATGATGATGCCAAGAACGAGCAGGCCTTTGTCGAGGGGCGGATTCTCACCCTGGAAAGCATGATTAAGAGTGCTACCTTGATTGAGGAGGGAAAGTCTCCTTCGAAATGGGTTAAGCTTGGCTCGAAGGTCACGGTTCGCAACCAAGACGGGGAAGACGAACACTATACTATTGTTGGCAGTGTTGAGGCCGGTCCCAGCGAAGGAAAGATCTCCAACGAATCACCGGTGGGCAGCGCCCTGTTGGGCAAGAAGGTGGGTGCTGAGGTTGAGGCTCAAGTCCCAGGAGGCACGCTCAAACTAAAGGTGGTCGCAATAGAATAAATGCAGTGAAAAGGAAACCGTTGCCCATTGTGCTCAGGCTCGTGAGATGGCGGACAGGAAAGAAGAGATAACCCAACAGCGCCTGGCCAAGCTCAGCAGGATTCGCAGCCGCAACATTGACCCCTACCCCCACCGCTACCATCGCACTCACACCATCCAGGATGCGGTATCGCTTTTCGAAGAGCAGGAAAGAGATAACGCGCAAAGCCCCGAAGTATGCGTTGCCGGTCGTATCACTGCCCACCGATCTATGGGGAAGGCATCCTTCCTTGATGTCAGAGATGGCTCGGGCAAGATCCAAGCATATTTCCGCAAGGACCGCCTCGGAGAAGAGAAATATCAGCTACTCCATGATTTCGACATCGGTGACATCATCGGGATGAGTGGCAAGCTTTTCAGGACGCGTAGCGGTGAGGTTACTGTTGGAGCTTCTGATTTTGTCATGCTCTGCAAGTCGCTTCAGTCGTTGCCCGAGAAGTGGCATGGGCTAACGGACGTGGAGAAGCGCTATCGACAGAGATATCTGGACCTCATCTCCAGCGAGGAGGTTAGACGCATATTCGTCATACGCAGCCGCGTCATCGCGGCTATACGGCGCTTTCTTGATGGGCGAGGGTTCATTGAGGTGGAAACGCCGGTGTTGTTGCCCGTGGCCGCTGGTGCGATGGCCCGCCCCTTCTCAACTCATCATCATACCCTGGAGCAAGACCTTTACCTGCGCATTGCCACTGAGCTCTATCTCAAGCGCCTGATTATCGGCGGACTGGACAAGGTGTACGAGATCGGGCGTATCTTCCGCAATGAAGGTATCTCTATCAAGCACAATCCTGAATTCACCATGCTCGAGAGCTATGAGGCCTACGCCGACTACAACGATGTCATGGAAATGGTGGAGCAGATGGTGTGCCATGTTGCTCAGGAAGTTCTGGGAAGCCATGAAGTCACTTTCGGAGAGGATACCATCGATCTTTCTCCTCCCTGGCGCAGGGTCAACCTTCGGGATGAGTTGCTTGAGAAGTGTGGTTTTGATTTCCTCGACCAGAGATACCGCGATCTCTCGTCACTGCGGGAAATGGCCAAGGGATTGGGAGTAGAGGTGGAGGACGCCATGAGTTGGGGTCGGCTCGTCGATAAGCTATTCTCCACATTCCTGGAGCCTAACTTCATTCAGCCTACTTTCGTTCTCGACTACCCAATTGAGATATCTCCTCTGGCCAAGGCCAAGCCTGATGACCCGCGGCTGGTGGAGAGGTTCGAGTGTTTTATCGGGGGATTTGAGGTTGCCAATGCCTTCACCGAACTCAATGATCCCGTAGAGCAGAGGAAACGGTTCGAGGAGCAGGAACAACTACGCAGCCTGATGGGTGACGAGGAAGTGGAGAGGATGGATGAAGAGTTTCTGGTTGCGTTGGAGCACGGCATGCCGCCCGCGGGGGGGTTGGGAGTAGGCATTGACCGGCTGGTGATGGTCCTGACCAACCAGCACTCGATAAGAGAGGTTATACTGTTCCCGCAGTTGAGAACTAAAGAGAAGTAGAGATAATGCTCAGCCTTCAACTCATCCGCCAAAACCCCGACCTCGTTCGGGATTCGCTGGTCAAGCGCGGCGAAGCTGCTGCCCTCGATGAGATCATCGGTCTTGATGAGGAGAGGCGGCGGCTCATCCAGGAGGTGGAAAGTCTTCGGGCAAGACGAAAGCAGGCCAGCAAGGAGATTGGCCAGATGAAGGACAAGCCCGAGGAATTACGTTCTGAGATGAGGGATATAGGAGAGCAGATCAAGTCTCTGGACTATGAGATTAGCCACAACGAAGAAGAGTTGAACGACCTCCTGCTCCGACTGCCTAACCTTGTGCACCCTACGGTCCCCGTCGGCGTGGACGAGAGCGGTAACGTTGTGGTGCGAAGTTGGGGTGAGGCTCGTAGATTCGATTATGCCCCCCTGCCCCACTGGGATATCGGGACGAACCTGGGCATCATAGATTTCGAACGGGGAGTGAAGATATCGGGGAGTCGCTTCTATGTGCTCAGGGGCCTGGGGGCCAAGCTTCAAAGGGCGCTCATCGCCTTTATGCTCGATCTCCACATAAGTGAGCATGGTTATACCGAGGTCTATCCTCCGTTTGTGGTGAAGCAGGAGTGCATGTTGGGGTCAGGAAACTTGCCTAAATTCGCCGACAACCTCTATCACGACGCGGAGGATGATTTGTGGCTGGTGCCCACTGCTGAGGTGCCGGTGACCAATCTGCACCGCGATGAAATCCTGGAGCCGGGCACCTTGCCTTTTTATTATGTCGCCTACACCGCCTGCTTCCGTCGCGAGAGTATGTCGGCGGGCAAGGATACCAGGGGGATCAAGAGAGGACATCAATTCGATAAAGTGGAGATCTACAAGTTTGTCGAGCCCGATAGTTCGGATGAGGAATTGGAGAGGATGGTGGGGCATGCCGAGGAGGTTTGCCAAAAGCTGGGACTTCCCTATCGGGTGCTCCAGCTTTGCAGCGGCGACTTGGGTTTTGCCTCTACCAAATCATACGATATCGAGATGTGGGCGCCCGGCTGTGGCGAGTGGCTGGAGGTGAGTTCCTGTAGCAATTGTAGCGATTTTCAGGCTCGCAGGGCCAATATCCGCTACCGACCTCAGTTAGGGGAAAAGCCGCGGTTTGTCCACACCCTGAACGGCTCCGGACTGGCTTTGCCCCGTGTCCTGATCTCTGTCCTGGAGAACTACCAGCAGCCCGATGGCACCGTGGCCATCCCCGAAGCGCTGCGCCCTTTTATGGGCGTAGAGGCCATTAAATAGATCGCTATTTAATGGCTTGCTCCTTGTGCGATGTTATCATCCGCAGCGAGTGGGGGCAGGTCAGTGCAAGCGCGGTCTTCGAAGATATGGCCTTCGGCCTAGGCTTGTCTCTGTTGGTTTACTGCCAGGAGGGAGGTCAGCGCAGCGATGCCTGCAATTACTGCGCCTGATATGAAGGCCCAGCGCAAACCGGTGAGAAACTCCTGAATGTCAGCAGGGCTGAAGGAACCGGGATGCCCGGACAGAGCGATGGGGGCTACATTGTAAAGTACCGCACCGGTAACAGCTATTCCCAGTACCATGCCCACATTACGCATAGCTGCCAGTATCCCAGAGGAGATACCCAGGTGCCAGGGGGGAACGCTTCCCATCACGGCGCTGTTGTTCGGGCTTTGGAACATGCCCATTCCCGCGCCAACTATACATATGCGCCAGATGACATCAAAGGCGTCTGAAGATTCCTGCAAACCACTCATGAGGTACAGGCCCAAGGCACAGATAATCATACCGCATACGGTCAACCCCCTTGTGCCGATACGATCGGAGAGCGCACCGCTCAGAGGCGCTACGAACAAAGTGGCTATGGGGGAAGCGGCCATTACTAAGCCCACCTTGAGAATGCTGTAATGCAGTGCGAAGGCCAGATAAAAGGGTGTCAGGAATACCAGCGCATACAGTGACATGAAGCTGAGAAGTGCGCTCAGACTGGCGAAGCTGAATCGGCGGTTGGTGAACAGTGCCAGGTTGAGCATGGGCTGTGCGCTTCTTCTCTCTATCCAGATAAATACCGCTCCGGACCCCAGCGCGACTATCAGCAAGCCGATGCCCGTGGGCGATAGCCATCCCCAGGCCTCGCCCCTATTAGCGTAGAGAAGTATGGTGGTCAGAGAGACAAAAGCAGTCGCAGCCCCAGCAAAATCAAGACGCTGTCCGGGATTTGTGTCGCCGCGGGGTATGATGCGATAACCCCAGAGCAGCGCCGCGATTCCGATGGGGACATTGAC
>DAOUTY010000115.1 GCA_030668425.1 Chloroflexota bacterium | reverse complement strand
GGCGATGCGGCTCTCGGGCCGCTTCTTTGCGGAAAGACTCTGAGGCGGTCTGACTCAGGCGCCATTTTTATCGGTGGACAGGAGTAATATGAAGACGCTGGTTACAGGGGGTACCGGATTTTTAGGAAGTCACCTGGTGGAGCGATTGCTGGAGCAGGGCCACGAAGTGCGTGCCCTGGCCCGGAGTTCCTCGGACATCAGTCATTTGAAGACTACGGCGGCTGAGATCGTTATCGGTGACATCGAGGACTATGACAGCCTGCGGCCCGAGGTCGAAGGCATTGACGTGGTATATCACGCCGCGGCGAGGGTTACTCCCGGCTGGGGGGCGTGGAAATATTTTCACTCGGCGATCGTGAAAGGCACTGAGAACATGCTCAGGGCCAGCGCTGAGGCTGGAGTCTCGCGTTTTCTCCACGTCAGCACCGGCACTGTCCACGGCAAGCACTGCGAGGGGGATACCCCTGCCTGTGAATCCACAACTCGCTACGTGGTCTTCGGGCCGGATTCCTACTATGACTATGCCAAGCTGAAGGCGGAAGATTTAGCGTTCGAATACCACAAGCAGGGCAAAATCCCGGTCTCGATGATCAGGATAGGGGTGATATATGGGCCGAGGGACAGGCTGCTCGCTGACCGGGTCTTCCGTCAAATATCGATGCCTATTATCGTATGGCCGGGGGACTTGAATCCCAGATACAGCGTTATCTATGTCTCAGATGCTGTTGACATAATTATCATGGCAGCAACGAGTGACCGGGCGGAAGGACAGGTGTATAACGTGTCTGCCAATCACGAGATAAGATTGAAAGACTTTGCAGCGGCCATGGTCCAGGCCGTGGGTTCGAAGAAGCGCCAGGTAACCATTCCATACGCTGTGGGCTACGCCTGGTGTTCGCTCATGGAGGGGTGGGCGAGGCTGCGCCGCGTGAAGGAAATGCCGTACCTGACACGTTCCGCGCTGAAGTTTCTCAACAAGGGCTTGTACCTCGACGGCACAAAAGCCAGAGAGGAACTGGGATGGGAGCCCAAGGTTCCGATGGAGGAGGGAACAAGGCTATATATCGAGTGGCGGCGAGCACAAGGGAAGAAATGACCCGAATGTGAGTTATTCAGGTTTTAGTAGCGTGAGTTTCAATTCAAGGGCGGGGTTGAGAGCAGGAGATAGCTTTCCCCCGTCCTCTCTGTATTGACCTGCTCTTGGGAGATACTCTTTATCAGGGGAGAGAATATGAAAGAAGCTGAAAGAAAAAAGCTGGCCAGGGATTTGGAAGGAATAGTCGGGGAAAAGTTTGTAAGAGCAGATGATGTCATTAGATGGACCTACGCAATAGAGGATTTTGCCGGTACCTTCTTTCATCCCCTGTCTGATAAATATGGGCCCCCTGATTTAGTGGTCAAACCTCACTCTGCCGAAGAAGTCTCGAAAATTGTTAAACTGGCAAACAGGCATAAAGTTCCTCTCATAGCCAGGGGAGGAGGCGGGGACATGACGGGTGCCGCAACTCCTCTCAAGAAAACAGGCGGCGTAATCCTCGATATGACGGATATGAACCGTGTCCTCGATTTTCAGGAAGGATTAAACGCGGTGAGAGTTCAGCCTGGGATAAGGTGGGGGGAACTGCACCATGAGCTTGCAAAGAAGGGCGTTACTTCCGGCGTTCGAGGGCCCCATGGTTTCCTTGGAGCTTCGCTGGGAGGGGGAATTGGCGGTAACTGTTTCTCCATAAACAGCCCGAAGTATGGGTGGCTTAATGAGAATATCCTGAATCTGCAGGTGGTTCTGCCGAACGGGGATATTATAGAGACCGGCTCCCTGGCAAACACCAGGGTAAAGGATTGGTATTACAGATATTGCAACGGCCCAGATCTGGTCGGCATATTCTTGGGAAGCGCCGGAGCGTTCGGGGTAATAACAGAATTCACTATGAGAACGTACCCAATTCCTGAGTTCTCCGATACCCTCGCTTATACCTTCCCCGATACAGATTCCGAGCTTAAATTCGTATTCAAGCTGGAATGGCACGGTTATGTCACGGACCTGTGGGGTATTGCTTATTACACTCTTCCTGATTCTATAAAAAAAATCATTGCCCCGCTGGTGGGAGAGAGAGATATTGCCATTTTTGCCACCGAGGCCTATGACAGAGACATATTTAAAGCACAAAAAAAGGCCATAGACAAAATGGCAAAAGAGTTTGGTGGCATAGCTTTACCGGTGGCAGGATTAACTCGCGCTCTGGGCATATCAATAAAAAATGAGACAGAGTGGATGGGAGGGGGAACATTTGGTAAAGTCATGGGGCCAAATGGCAGTGATACCTGTTCGATAGCCCATCTCCCTCAATGGCAGAAAGTAGTGGGTAAGGCATTAGAAATCATGCAAAAAAACGAAGATGCATTAAGCGGCTCTGTACCTTTAATAGGGGCTGAGCACTTCTTCCTTTTCGCTCAAATTCTTGGCAGAGGTGGGATTTCCAATACATTTGCAATGACGCCTGCTAACTTCATGGACCCTGAAAAGGTCAAACAAGCTCAAGACATGTATAACGAGATAGTGGAGTCCTACATGGACACCGGTTATGCAGCGCTGTACCGGATTGGAAAGGAGAGTCAATTTCTGATGAAAAGATTCAAACCCGAATATATTGCGTTCATGAAGGCGATCAAGAAAACACTGGATCCCAACAACATAATGAATCCGGGCGTCCTGGGGCTTGGCCTAGAGGAGGGCGAATGAGACTGGAAGAATGCAAACAGGAAGCGTGGTTGTGCAATCACTGCTCGATGTGCACACAGACCGTCAGTGACGAGGCCGGGTTCTACAGAATATGCCAGGTCTACGAACAGCTCCGGTTCGAGGACAGCTCGGCGCGAGGCCACAACACGATAGCTTTTTATCTGCTGAACGGAACACTCAAATACTCCGGAGAGGTCGCCGACTGCATCTATAACTGCACTACGTGTGCTGCCTGTGAGGAGATATGTAAGCCCTTTGGCAATCTGGTGGCCCAGATGGGAGGAACCGCTCTCAAGACCGTTGTGCCTCCGATCATGAACGCGTTCGGCGCGTCGTTAGACCCCGTTCTCTCGGTGGGAATCCTGGAGGCTATGCGTGCGGATTGCGTTGATCTCGGGCTGCAGCCGGAGGCGATCAAGAAGATAGCCGCGAGCGCTGAGGAAAACCACAACCCCTACGGGGAACCGCACGCTGACAGGGTGAGATGGGCGGAAGGTCTTGACATATCCCAAACCGCTGACACAGTTCTCTTCGTTGGCTGTAACGCCGCCTACAGGAAACAGGAGATAGCCCTGTCTAGCGCGAAGATATTGAAGGGTGCGGGAATCGACTACGCTGTCCTCCCCGGCGAATGGTGCTGCGGGTCGCCACTGCTCAGGGCGGGGAATGTGGATGCAGCGGAGAAGATGATCAGGCACAACGTGGATTTGCTGAAAGAAAAGAATGTCAGGCGCCTTGTCACCGCGTGTGCCGAGGGTTACATGGCGATAAGCAGGGACTGGCCCAAAGTCGCGGGGGACCTTCCATTCAAGGTCCTGCACATAAGCGAGCTGGTGGCTCAGTTAATTAAAGCGGGGAAGATAAAGCTCAAACGCCGGATCGACAGTAAAGTGACCTATCACGACCCCTGCCATCTGGGAAGGGTGATGGGTGTCTACGATGAGCCCAGAGACATCTTGAAAGCGATCCCCGGCGTTGAGCTGGTCGAGATGTATCCCACCCAGCACGCGGCATGGTGCTGTGGTGCGGGCGGAGGCCTGAAAGACACCAACCCGGAGCTTGCGATGGCCATAGGAACTGAGAAAATTCCCTTGATAAAGGAGACCGGCGCGTCTGTCCTGGCGTCGTCGTGCCCGTTCTGCAAGACGCATTTCATGAACGTACTCGGAAAAGCGAGGGAGACGATCGAAGTCAAGGATATAACTGAACTGGTTGCGGAGTCCATGGGGGTTTAGATATGGCAACAATAGTGGAAATGCTGGATGAGCTGGAGAAGGTGAGACTGGCGCCGATTGTGCTGCCCGCGCTGAAGATATTGGACCCGGTCCTGGGTGCGCTGCCCAGAGGATTCCTGAAGTCTGTCGTGTCTCGCCCGGAGACGCGGGATAGCCTGGTCAAAACGGTGGAGGGCCTGTCGCCTGTACTGCCCGACATGATAAAACTCCTGGGACACATCGCCGAATCCAAACTGGCAACGGGGCTTTTGTCATTCTGGGCAGCCATATCAGCCCCGTTTGTCAGGCTTTCTGCGCCGCTGGTAGCAAAGCTGGTGATGCCGGGATCCGGCCCCGCGCTCAAGCTTGCAAGCCGTTCAGGTTCGGTGCTGCCTCCGCTGATAAGGTTCTCGGACAGCCTCGTGCAGGCCGAGCTATTACTTGAGAGGCCGTTGAGGCGCATCCTCTCTTTCTGGTGACGCCCGCGGGCGCGTCTGTAAAAGGCTGTGCTCTGCGGAAAGCGCTATTACCTGTCCATCAGGTTCCTGCCGGCGAAGAGAATCGCCTCGTTGGAAGGGCTGTACTGGTATATTATGGGCCTTGTGCTGAGGCCGATGCCCCTCAACTCGTCGCATATCTCGTGGCCGGTCCCGATCTCAATTTCGGCGTGGCTCCTGTTGGTGCTCTGCGCGAAGTCGAGGGGATTCACCCACACGTTCGTCACCAGGGGTATCCCGTCTTTCACCGAGTAGGTAACATACCTCATGGGCTTCCCCTTTGAGGTCGGCAGGACTCTGCCCCTCAGCCTCAGGATCTCACTGCCCTTTTCGGCCAGGCTGCACTGTATCCATTCCTCGTCTCTCTGGAATTCGATGTCCCCGATGAACTTGGGGTATCCGTAGAGCTCCACGCCCCCGGCCCTGGCGATCTCCGTGGTCACGGGAAGGTGCCAGACATATGCGGGAAAGCACCGCGTCAGCATCTGCCGGGCGACCGAGATGCCCGGAATCTGTATCTGCCTGAACTTGACCAGGCAGGCGATGCTGAACTCGTTGTAGGGGTCGATGTCGGTCCTGCGGTACTCGAAGGCGGTGAACGCCACCAGGCATCGCCCCGGCACAAACTCGATTAGATTCATATCCGGGTGGGGCAGGTACTGCCTCACTTTAGCGGTGGACGCTGTGAAGATGGCCGTCATAGAGGTGTTGTCATAGTAGAATATGGGCACCTTCCCCTTGAAAGCCCCTGCCGTGACCTCAAGCTGCATTACCCCTTTGAAGAATTCTCCTTCCATTGCCTCTCCCCCTTGCTGAGATTTGCCTGTACGCCGTTCTATTTTTGAGTGTCTTGCGATATTCTACTGCGATACGTATGCTGACACAAGAAATCGAGGAGTGCACGCGTCCTCCGGTTATGATGTTATAATCCACAGCGAGCAGAGGAAAATACCAGCTTCCCGGGGATGCAGTTGCTACTGCCCCTGCAGCTTTTTAAAGGCTTCAGTAAAGACCATCTCATCTGATATCACATCACTGGTCATAAGCCCGTCTTTAACCTTTTCCTGCATCTCGTCAATGAATTGACGGTATCCGACTTCTTTTATTCGCTCAAGGTTGCTGATATTCCAACTGGCGTACCTTTTCGTGATTAGCTCCAAAAAACCAGCCGCATCCTGGAACAGATTTTCATTTTCCGCGCTTCGCTTACAGGGCATGCCCTCGCACTCGGCACAGGTCAGAAAGCCATGCTCATTGGAGCAGGTTTTAATTGGACATGCCGGATTACCTCCTCCTGCCAGGCAGCCGGGGCATTTATCCCCCGTGCTCCATTGCTCCAGTATTTTCAGGAAGTCCGTTACCTTCTCCTGCTCTGTTCCCATGAAGAAAGGGCCGACATCCGCGAAGTTAAAGCCATTGAGAATCCTGTACATCTCCCGTGCCTGCTCCCTGCTCCTGCCCAGCATCATATCGCAGGCCCCGCAGTAGATACCGCATGGGGC
>DAOUTY010000232.1 GCA_030668425.1 Chloroflexota bacterium | reverse complement strand
ATGAAGAAAGTAACGGGCAGACTCCGTATCGACCTCGCTCAGTACCGCGAAATGTCGACATTCGCTCAATTCGGCACTGCTGACCTCGACAAAGCTACTAAAGCACAGCTTGAACTCGGTCAACGCATCACCGAGATACTGAAGCAGCCTCAGTGTGTACCCGTGCCCGTGGAAAAGCAGGTCATGATTCTCTATACGGTGACCAACGGCTATCTCGATGATGTCCCTGTGAACAGCATAAGCTTGGTAGAAGGCACATTCTATAGGTTTATGGACACAAACCACCCTGAGATCGGCAAGACTATCGCTTCTGAGAAAACACTAAGCGATGCTACAGAAGAGGCACTAAAGAAGGCTATCACTGATTTCAAACAGACCTTATCGTTTGCAGATGACCAGAGCTGCATCCTACCTGGTGAAGAGACGACATAATGATTCCTATTCGAGTTATTCGCCGCCGCATCCGCTCCATCCAGAGTACTGCCAAAATCACCAAGGCCATGGAGATGATCGCTGCATCCAAGATGAAGCAGGCACAAAACCGTGTGCTGACAGGGCGCCCCTACGCTGAAAAGATGCGCGAGGTTGTTGCCCACCTTGCTGCCCAGACCCAGGCAGGTGAAGAGGTTCATCCGCTCCTGCAACGCAGAGACGCAAAACGCATCGCGGTTATTCACATAACCGCTGACCGTGGCTTGTGCGGTGGCTTGAACGCCAACGTCAATCGCATGACTGCCAGTTTCATCGCTGAACAGAGTGTGCCGGTTACCTCAGTCAGTGTAGGGCGGAAAGGTGCAACCTTTATGTCAAGATATTGCGATGAAACGCTTGCCGAGTTTACACAGCTCGGTGACCGGCCTTCCCTGCTTGATACCTTGCCTATTTCACGCGTGGTCATCGATGAATATGCAAACGGAACCATCGATCAGGTTTACTTGGCGTATACCAAATTCATAACGACAGCCAGCCAGCAACCACTGCTGCAGGAGCTCTTGCCCATCGAGCCAGCTAAGATGGAACGTACAGATACTGCAGAGTATATATATGAGCCCTCATCCGCGGTAGTTCTTGAGCACCTCCTCCCGCGCTACGTCGAGATGCAAGTTTACCACGCTATTCTAGAATCCATTGCCAGCGAGCAATCAGCGCGGATGGTTGCAATGCGTAATGCTACCGACAATGCTAACGAGATGGTTGAAGAACTCACACTTATGCTTAACAAAGCACGCCAGGAGCTAATAACCAAGGAACTCCTGGACATCGCAGGTGGGGTCGTCCAATAATAATGTCATAGAATAACCAGGAGGCTACCATGGCAAAAGGTAGAGTGGCTCAGGTAATAGGTACTGTCGTTGATGTTGAGTTCCCGCCGGACGAGTTGCCAGCGCTCAATAACGCTGTCGAGATTTCCCTGGGCGATAGAAAAGTCGTCCTGGAAACCCAGCACCATATCGGCAATAATTGGGCACGCTGCCTTGCCTTGTCGCCCACTGACGGGATTGCACGCGGCGCTGAGGCCATCGATACTGGAGCGTCCATCTCAGTTCCGGTGGGCAGGGAGACTCTGGGACGCCTGTTCAACATCGAAGGACAGCCTCTGGATAACCTCGGCCCTGTCAACGCCAAAGAACACTGGCCTATCCATCGTCTTCCACCTCCATTTACTGAGCAAGAGCCCTCCACTGAAATGCTGGAGACCGGCATCAAGGTGATGGATCTCATCACCCCATTCACCAAAGGGGGTAAGATAGGAGCCTACGGTGGAGCCGGTGTAGGCAAGACCGTTATCATTATGGAGCTGATACGCAACATAGCCACTGAGCACGGCGGTTTCTCGGTCTTCGCTGGCGTAGGGGAAAGGTCGCGAGAAGGCAACGACCTCTGGAACGAGATGAAGGCCTCGGGCGTTATCGACAAGACCACGCTCGTCTTCGGACAAATGAACGAGCCGCCGGGCGTACGGCTCCGCATTGCGCTCACCGGGTTGACTATGGCAGAGTATTTCCGCGATGTCGAGGGTCAGGACGTTCTTCTCTTTATCGACAACATATATCGTTACATCCTCGCGGGGATGGAAGTCTCAGCGCTCCTTGGCAGGATGCCCTCTGCGGTGGGCTACCAGCCCACTCTGGGCACAGAGATGGGCGAACTGGAGGAGAGAATCACCTCAACTAAAAAGGGCTCAATTACTTCCTTCCAGGCGATCTATGTACCTGCTGATGACTACACCGACCCCGGCATCGTTACCACCTTCGGGCACCTGGATGCTGTTGTTGCCCTTGAACGCTCTATTGCTGAGCAGGGACTCTACCCGGCCGTCGATCCCCTGACATCTACATCTCGAATCCTCGACCCTCTCATCGTTGGCGAGGAGCACTACCAGGTGGCACGAGGCGTACAACGGGTATTGCAGCGCTATAGAGACCTGCAAGATATCATCGCTATTCTGGGCATTGAGGAACTCAGCGACGAGGACAAGCTCACCGTGGCCCACGCCCGCAAGATACAACGCTTCCTCTCGCAACCTATGTTTGTCGCTGAGACTTTTACCAACATTCCGGGCAAGTATGTCCCGGTGAAGGAAACGGTGCGCGGATTCAAGGAAATTCTTGAGGGAAAGCACGACGATTTGCCGGAGCAAGCATTCTTTATGGTAGGCACCATAGACGAAGCTGAGGAGAAGGCAAAAAGCCTGCAAAGCGAATAATGGCAAAACTGAGTCTCGAGATCGTAACTGCCGAGCGACTTGTTTACTCCGCGGATGTCGATGTAGTAATTGCACCGGGCATCGAGGGACAACTCGGCATACTGCCACAGCATGCCCCCCTGATGACCATGCTGCAGCCCGGTGAGCTCATGGT
>DAOUTY010000111.1 GCA_030668425.1 Chloroflexota bacterium | reverse complement strand
TCTTCCACTCCATGTTATTTACGTCCTTTCTCCGGGGCTTTCCTGATTTGAACTGCTGACCGCATGGTCCTGTGGCGAGTCTGGAAGAAGGCGGTGCACGTTTCGCCTTCTTCCTGCGCTAGCCTATCAAAGGGTCAGGACTAAGTCAATGCAGGCAAATTGGACACCGAATGCGTTGAGCAGGTAGACTGTAGATGTGTTTCGCAAATCCTGTCATCGATTGACCGTTGTAGGGGAACGTAAGATTGCCCTCGACGGCCAGACCGTTTCCTACACTATCAAACGCAGCCCCAGGGCGAAAAATATTCGGCTTGAGGTGAAGCGGGGAACAGGCCTGACAGTGGTGCTCCCAAAATCCTACGATGTTGAACGTCTGCCTGACCTTCTTGAGGCGAGCTGTGGCTGGATCTTGGGCAAGCTCGCGAAGTATCGCGAGGCTGAACTGCTTCCTGCCGGAGAGAACCTCAAAAGCGGGGATGCTATTCCCTATCTCGGACGGGAGTTGGAATTGGTGGTGCGACAAAACAGCAGCAGGGCTGACAGCTTGAAGTTGGAGTGGGACGGGCTTGTTGTGAGCCTTGGATCAGCCAGCAGGGGGTTGAATGTGGTGCTGGAGCAGTGGTACCGGATACAGGCCGCGAAACTAATGAGGAAGAAGGCAGATGAACTGACCGCTCGATTGGGGCTTTCCTATAAGCGGCTTACCATACGGGGGCAGAGGACCCGTTGGGGTAGCTGCTCCCATAAGGGCAATCTTAGCTTTAACTGGAAGCTGATGATGGCACCGGAGCCTGTGATTGACTACGTGATAATCCACGAAATTATTCACCTGAAAGAGATGAACCACACTAAGAGGTTCTGGAAGCTGGTGACGGAAAACTGTCCTCGATGGCGCGAGCACAGGAAATGGCTCAAGGAGCATGAGACTGAGCTCGCCACCAGATTATCCCCTATTAAATGACCAGAATTATGATTCGAGCACTTCCTAGAGTAACGCCGTATAAATTACGTGACTTACTGAATATCACTGGCCCATTATATAAAGGAGCGTTAAGAGTAAATCATTACCTGAGAAGTCCTTCGTTTTGGAGTACGCGGGCAACGTCGTCCAGGCTTAGCTCCTCCAGTTTGGCTCTGGTCTGGAGGCCGGACGTCACATCCCAGCCCCGGATGCCGTAGAACTCGTCCTTCATCTTCTCGAATTCCTCGCGGTCAACTACCATTCCCTTTCTGGAGAGGACTTCGCCGTTTTTACCCGGGACTATGCAATCAGGATTGGCGAAGGCTTCCTTTAGTGGAGTGGTGAAGTTGTATTCGTCTATGTAATCATGTTCCCTTCCCTTGTGGCCTTCTCTGGCAAGGATCGCCCTCTGCAGATTGAGAACCCTCTCCCCGATTCGGTATAGCTCTGCCTCGTCTGTTACTCTACCTGTAACGGCAGAGCAAATCTGGCTGTCGAGGGCAGGGTCACCGACCGGGTCCCGAGGGTCCGCAGTGAAGTATATGGGCCAGGTAAGGTCGCACAGGATAAGGCACTCCTTGGCGTACTCACGGTCTTGGATCATGGCCGCCGCCGCCGCTTTTCCATCATACGTGGAGTAATCAGCCGCTATCTCGCTGCCGTAGAATCGCCTGGCCATTTCCCTCATGACCTCAGAGGTTACAGGGATTTCCTTCATTCCCATAGCCCGGGCGGCCCACTGTATAACAGGGATACTGACCTCGTGAAGCTGCTGAATGGGTAATCTCGGCTCTATGGCGTAGAATATGCCTGTAGTGATGTACATCCTGGCACCATAGATCTCGTTGTCGCCGGCCTTGGTCATATAATCCTTGATCAGGCTCTGAGCCTCGCTGCCCAGGCTCTGCGCAGCCTTATGGGTGCCCGCGGCAAGTGTACCGCCGAAGCCCTCACGGCGGGATATCTTCCTCACCAGTGTCTCGATGAACTCATAGCTTCCAATCTGGGAAAGTGGTATCCCGGTACGCTCCTCTGTCAAAATACCCGCCTTGTGACATCTGCTCAGCCACATGATCATGGTTTCCATGGCACGGGTATCGATCCCGTAGTCATCACAAACCTCAGTGGCTTTGAAAGCGGTATCGGTATCCTTCCCGTAGTAGCGCTGGGCCCGGGTCTCATAAAAGAGAGCCGCCTGGCACATGAATTTCCTCTCATCGCCATCCGGATTCTTGTAGGTCGCCCGTACGCATCCAGTGAGGCAGCCATGGCAAAAGCTCTTCTTCAGCCTGTCCGCAGGCGTAAGCAACCCTGTCGCAGGCATTGATTCGGTAAAGGCGGGGCTCAACTCGCGTATCCTGGCCCTGAGCTTCGACACCCTATCCCTGTCAGCTATCTCAACCTTTTTGTTCCCTCTTACCGCGATGGCTTTCAAATTCTTTGAGCCCATTACACCTGCCAGCCCGCCTGCGCCAACCGAATTTTCAGACGCTAGAAAAGTAGCAAAATTAACCATGTTGTCGCCCGCTGGACCTATTGTAAGCACTCGGACGGACTTTCCCAGTTCCTTTTGTATTTCTTTCTCACGGTGGAACGCGCTTTTGCCACTCAAATGAGCTGCGTCTCTGAGTTCTACTCTGTCGCCATCGATCCAGAGGTACACAGGCCTACCAGCTTTTCCCTGAACAACCAACCCATCATAGCCAGCGAATTTGAGATAGGCACCCCAGGAACCGCCCAGATTAGAGTAGGAAAACCGGTTGGTAGAGGCGGATTTTCCGCAAACCTGAAACCGGCTGGCGAAGCCGGGCACGCCGCAAACAGGACCGGTCATAAATATAAGCCTGTTTTCTGAGTCAAGGGCATCGATTTGTGGTGATACCTCGTCCCAGTATATCTTTGCGGCTATGCCTCTCCCCCCGAGGAAGCGGCCCGCGTAATCCGCCGTCGGTATATCGGTCACATTACCTGAGGAGAGATCTACCCTCAGTATCTTTCCGGCATATCCATATTGTCCTGTCATTTCAGCTCCCCATTCTCTTTTCGTGGAATCCGAGGCGTGCTCCACGGGGCCTAAGCCCTGGTATGCGGAAAGCAAGTTGCCCTCAGCTTTACGTCTGGCCGGTAAGGTCTACCATGCGTTATGCTGCCTTTATGCGATCCATCAGCGTTTTGTCCTCTGGCAATCTCCGCCAGGAACAGTCTTCCTTGGCACAGAAGACGCAGGGGGATGAAATCGGGACCTCTTCTGCGGCTACCGCAATAGCTGAGATGGACTTGCTTGGTACTATTACAAACTGTGGAGTCAGGTGAACGTCTATCAGCCCCGCGTCAAGAGCTTTAAATATCACGTCCTGTGCATCCAGTGCCCAGTCGCAGTATCCAGGGCTGAACCTCGAGCTGCATTGCAGGCCTAGACTGCTCAACTGCGCTCTCCAATCCGTCTCCAACATATCCGCCACCATTTCAGTCAATTCAGACCCTAGGGTATCGAATACCAACTGGTGGAAGAGTGATTCGCTGGACCTGCCGGTTATCTCCAGTTCCTCCCCAATTGTGGTGATCATAAATACGATTGAACGATCCCCCCTGCACATATTTGCCAGGCGGGTAAACATTGCACTGCGGATGATGCCTGCCTCTGTCTTAACACCGTACCTGCTCGTTCCAAGCACAGGGAAGGTACGGTAGATGCCTCTAGGTTTGGCGACCTTCCTGGCTACGAGCAGGGCCCCATCCAAAACTTCAGCGATTTTCGGGTCCAGGGTTTCGCTCGCATCATAGCCCAACTTATGGAGCGTCTTGCTTGTCAGTCCTTCTATGAGGCCTCTGTTCAACTCTGTTTCGAAGATAGCCATGGTTTTCCTTCAATGACCCTTCTGATAGCTGCCTCTGTTTCCTCTAGAATGGTCACAGCCGTTTCGGCGTAACCATCGGCTCCGTAGGACCTTGCCAGGGTCTCGTCCAGAGGGGCTCCGCCTGGCCTACCCCCAATTTATGCACCACTTCTAAAGTTAGAGTTGCTGGCGTGTAGAACAGGTGTTGAGGTGAATGGAGCTGATAGGTGTTGTCTAGCCCGAGCTTGTACCGGCTTCCATGGCTTGTACGAATACCTCCACGAGCTCAGGGTCAAACTGGCTACCGGCACACCTTCTCAGTTCCTCGCACGCTTCTTCATGAGAGATGACGTCTCTATAGGGTCGTTGCGTGGTCATTGTGTCATAGGCGTCAGCTATGCTTATGATTCTAGCGGCAAGAGGTATATCTTCACTTTTTAGTCCATCCGGGTACCCCGAGCCGTCGTATGACTCGTGGTGGTGTCGAATGATGGGTGCCAGCTCTGAGAGTCCTTTGACATTGCCGACTAGCCCTGCCCCTTCAGCCGAGTGTCGCCTTATGATCTCCCATTCATGCTCCGTTGGCTTGTCAGGTTTGGTTACGATTGAGTCAGGAATGCCCACCTTGCCGATATCATGCAGGAGCGCGGCAGCGTGCAGGTTGGCCAGTTCATCCTGTGACAGCTTAATAGCTTTCCCTATCATATCCGAAATGGCGGCGATCCTTTCCCAGTGACCATAGGCGAACGGGTCTCTGGCATCTACGGTGGCTGCTAGGGCATAGACCTGCTCTATCGTTGCTGTATCCGCGACGTCTGTGTGAACTGCCCCCAGTTCAGATGCCAGGGTTGATTTGTTGCCTCCCGCTCCCCTTGACTCGTGGATTGCAGTTTCGGCAAGCAATACCAAGCCATCTACTGTTTCAGCATCTCTGGGAAATTGAGTGATTCCAGCACTGAAACCGAGGACAATGTCCTGGGAGCTGTATTGAGCCTTGCTTACTTCGGCCCATTTCAATCTGATGCGATCTATAACCTCCCTTGCTGATTCAGCTTTGGTGGCCGGCAGGATCAGGGCGAACTCATCGTCACCATAGCGGAAAGCAATATCGGTGTTCCTTAGGTCTTCCTCAAGCGTTTGAGCCAGGGCTTTCAGAGCGCTATCTCCAGCCGTGTGCCCAAACATCTCATTGTATTCTTTGAAGTGGTCGAGATTGAGCATTACCAGAGAGGACGAAGGGCCGTAGCGTTGAGCGCGGTGCATCTCATTGTAAAGCACACGGAAGAAGTAGCGGCGGTTGTAGAGTCCTGTTAGCTCATCGGTCAACGATAGTTCCCTGGTTTTGTCGAGTAGCTTGATGTTATCTATGCCTGCCGCTATCACGTTGCCCATAGCCCGGAGCAACTCGAGGTCATCCGGGGTAGGCTTATGGTCTGTAGGGGTGCCGAGTATCATAATTCCGTGCACCTCACCCCTTGTTGAGAGGGGGGCAGTAATGAGCGATTGTATTTGGTCGTTCCGCATCGCCTCCGTTATCGTGTTGAGCGTTGTCTCGTCAAGTATCTCCGAAACTGGGGTGCTTGGGTCTTTCCATCGCAGCACGCTTTGGAACTCCGCTTCAGTCAGGTTTAGGGTCGACACTTGGCCAAGGGTCTCCTCATTGAATCCCCTCTGCGCCTTCAACAAAAACGCCTTCCGCTCCATATCCAGCAGGAATATACCACCGATATCTACCTGCATTGCCTCAATTGCTTCATCCAAGGCCGTGTTTGACAGTTTGTCCAAATCCAGCGGCTGGCTTATCGTCTGCGCAATGACACAAAGCGCATCTACCTGCCTGGCATAGCGTGTAGTCTGCTTGTCCGCTGGCTTACGTGCGGCTTTCGGGGTTTCTAATTCAGCTATTTGCTTGCGCATCGCGGCCAGTTCGTCTATAAGCTGCTTTTTCGTTTTCTCAGCGTCTTTCATCGCTCATCTCTTGAAGCAGGAGGCAATCCCACTTGACGATCGGATATGCAAACCAGGTGTTCGCTCGAATCATGTTGAGACGAGCAGAATGCTACCATTAGCCATGTCAATTGTCAACGAAGTGCTATGTGGTGCGGCAGCGAGCTCCTTGCTACAGGATGCTTGAAATGGGATACCCCTTGCGTCCTGCAGACTCATGGTTATAATTAGTCCACCAAGGGAGCTAGCAAGAGGGGAGGAAATAGACATGATTGAAGTGATGCTGAACGAGAGCCAGAGGCAGTTGCGTGA
>DAOUTY010000150.1 GCA_030668425.1 Chloroflexota bacterium | reverse complement strand
AAGTCGTACAACGTTCCGATTTTCTATTTCACCGAGTTGATGGGGCTTGCTTTCAATGACCCCGCCGTGGAGACGTGGCTCGGTAGGCATACTGTAGACCCAAGACCGCTATTAAGGCAAAGGGGACTAATCTAAGAGCAAAGCATGGTTATGAGTAATAACGGTAATCGACGGAAGACAGATAAGGTAGGGGCTGTGATGGTGGTGGGCGGCGGAATCTGTGGCATGCAATCGGCCTTGGACCTCGCTAATTCTGGCTTCAAGGTTTATTTGGTGGAAGAGACCACCTCCATTGGCGGTAGAATGTCTCAGCTCGATAAGACTTTCCCTACCAATGACTGTTCCATGTGTATGATCTCTCCCAAGCTGATCGAGGTCGATAAGCATCTCAATATCGAACTCATTACTAACGCCCGGCTACAGTCGATAGAGGGTGAGGAAGGTAACTTCAAGGTCAATGTTCTGAAGAAGCCAAGATTCATTGATGTGACTAAGTGCAGTTCCTGCGGCGATTGTATAGACGTGTGTCCGGTGTCATTGCCCAGCGAGTTTGAGCAGGGTCTGATGGATCGCAAGGCGGTTTACAAGCGCTATCCCCAGGCCGTTCCCGGTGCCATGTCGATAAGCAAGAGCGGGACCTCTCCGTGCAAAATCGCTTGTCCGACTCATATCAGCGTGCAGGGATACGTAGCGTTAATAGCGGCGGGCAAATATAAGGAAGCCTTGGATCTTATCAGGGAGGAGAACCCTTTCCCTGCGGTCTGCGGGAGAATATGTACTCATCCCTGCGAGGCAGAGTGTACAAGGGGGCAGCTAGATGAGCCGGTTTCAATCTGCCAGCTCAAGAGATTTGTCGCTGATAAAGTCTTGGCATCTGGGGAGGATAACCCGCCGATGCCCATGGGGAGCAAGAACAAGACGGTGGCTCTTGTAGGCTCAGGGCCGGCTGGGCTAACTGCTGCCTATTACTTGGCGCTCTGGGGATACCAGCCTACGGTTTTCGAAGCTCTCCCTGTTGCAGGTGGAATGCTGGCTGTGGGAATTCCGTCGTATCGTCTGGGAAAAGATGTTCTCAGCGCTGAAATCGATTTCATTAAGTCAGTCGGCGTAGAAATAAAGACTAATACCCCAATAGGGGGTTCGCTTACCCTCGAAGACCTGGCAGCGCAAGGCTACGAAGCTACCTTCATCGCGGTGGGCGCTCACCAGAATAACCCGCTGGGAGTAGATGGTGAGGACCTCGAGGGCGTTGTGCCTGCAGTCGGTTTTCTCAGAGATGTCAATCTCGGGAGGTCTGTCAAGATTGGCCAAAAGGTGGCTGTAGTCGGGGGCGGCAATGTGGCGATGGATGCTGCCAGAACGGTATTGCGGCTTGGTGCAAAGGAAGTCTCTATTGTGTACCGCCGCTCTCGCCAGGAAATGCCAGCGGCTGAAGAGGAGATTAAGGAAGCTGAGGAGGAAGGGGTTACGCTTCGTTACTTAGCGGCGCCGATCAGGGTCATCGGTAGTGGTGGCGAAGTCACCGCCATGGAATGTGTCAAAATGGAACTGACTGAGCCCGATGAGAGCGGACGCCGAAGGCCTGTTCCCATAGAGGGGTCTGATTTCAAGCTGGATGTTGACATGATTATCCCTGCCATCGGGCAGTCTACGGACATTTCTTTCCTTGGTTCGGATGGCCAGATCGAGGTAGGCAAGGGGTCTGCCATCAAGGTAGACCAGCTCACGTTGCAGACTAACGTGCCCGGTGTATTCGCCGGTGGAGACGCAGTGCTCGGGCCAGCCATTGTTATCCAGGCAATTGCTGATGGCAAGGAGGCGGCCATATCCATCGATAGGTATCTTAGGGGTGAGGACATGCGAGCAGGCCGCGAGCGTGATTTCACCGAGGCGGAAGTGTCCCTTGAGGGAATCGAGAGGCGCACCCGTGTGCAAACTCCGAAGGTTTCTCCTGACAAGAGGAAGAACGATTTTAACGAAGTGGCGCTATGCTTCAGTGAGGAGGAAGCGAAGGCTGAAGCCGAGAGATGTCTTGCCTGTGGACTGTGTAGTGAGTGCTATCAGTGTGTGGCCGCCTGCGAGGCGAAAGCTATTGATCATACCATGAGAGAGGAGTTGCTGAAGCTGGAAGTAGGCTCGCTGGTCTTAGCTCCCGGCTTTGAGCCGTTCGATGCCACCATCAAGCCAGAGTATGGATATGGGCGGATGCAAAACGTCGTTACCAGCATGCAATTCGAGCGTATCCTCTCTGCCTCCGGGCCGTTCCAGGGTAAGGTTATGAGACCCTCAGATGGTAAGCATCCCCTGAAGATAGCTTGGATTCAATGTGTTGGTTCGAGGGATGAAACCTGCGGCAAAGACTATTGCTCCTCAGTTTGCTGCATGTATGCAACTAAGGAAGCCATAATAGCTAAGGAGCACGCCAGTGAGATTGAGCCTACGATCTTCTACAATGATATAAGGGCTCACGGCAAGGGCTTTGAGCGATATTACGAATCGGCCAGGGGTAAATTTGGCGTACGTTATGTAAATAGCTTGGTATCTGGGGTCAAGGAATTGCAACAGAGCAAGAACCTGCTCTTGGAGTATTCAGGCGAGGATGGCCGGAGAGTCCAGGAGGAATTTGACATGGTGGTGCTTTCCGTTGGGCTTGTCCCTTCTGAAAGTACCAGGGAACTGGCAGAAAAGCTCTCTGTAAACCTGGATAAATTTGGCTTCTGCAAAACCGACGGGCTCAATCCCAATGTTACCTCGCGCGCTGGGATATTTGTGGCCGGCGCTTTTGATGCGCCTATGGATATCCCGGAGTCCATTATGCATGCCAGCAGTGCGGCATGTCTGGCTTCCGAAGTGATCGCAGAGGCCCGTGGAACTATGGTCATTGAAAAAGAGTATCCTCCAGAAACGGACGTGACCGACCAGGAACCGCGGGTGGGGGTATTTGTCTGCCGTTGCGGGGCGAATATCGCTCGAGTGGTCGATGTTCCAAGTGTGACTGAATATGCCGCGACACTTCCATACGTTGTGTATGCTGAGGAAAATCTCTACACTTGTTCTACGGATACTCAGATCAAGATAATGGAGACTATCAAGGAAAAGAACCTCAACCGCGTCGTGGTAGCCTCCTGCAGTCCCCGAACCCATGAGCCTCTATTCCAGGATACTATTCGAGAGGCAGGTTTGAACAGATACCTGTTTGAAATGGCTAACATCAGGGACCAGTGCTCTTGGGTTCATGCCACACACGCGCTGAAGGCCACCGAAAAGTCCAAGGACCTGGTGAGGATGGCGGTCGCTCGTGTTGTGAATCTGGAGCCACTGCACGAGTCCCCCGCGCCTCTAAAGCATAATGCTTTGGTTGTCGGTGGAGGGATGGCAGGGATGACAGCAGCCCTGGGGATTGCCTCCCAAGGGTTCGAG
The DNA here is from genome assembly GCA_030668425.1 of Chloroflexota bacterium. Classification (GTDB taxonomy): domain Bacteria; phylum Chloroflexota; class Dehalococcoidia; order SZUA-161; family SZUA-161; genus DAOUTY01. The sequence continues at coordinate 1,469 of DAOUTY010000150.1, read as the reverse complement.
ACGGTGCTGGTCGAGCGAGAGAAGGAATTGGGCGGCAATGTGAGGAGACTCTATCATACGGTTGATGGCATGGATCCCCAGGGCTTGCTCGCTTCGCTTATGCAACGGATAGAACAAGAGCCAAAGATAAAGGTGTATGTGGGTGCTGAGATCAAGGATTTCTCCGGTTATGTAGGCAACTACAAAACCACGATTGCCACCGCAGATGGGAAAACCGAGGATGTTGAGCACGGAGTCGTGATTCTGGCAACCGGCGCGGTGGAGTACAAACCTACTGAGTATCTGGGAGGCCAATCAGATAAGGTGCTGACTCAACTTGACCTTGGGGGAAAGATCGCGGAGGGCAGCGCGGATATCAAAGGTTTGAAGTCTGTAGTGATGATACAGTGCGTGGGGTCACGTGAGGAGGACCATATGTACTGCAGTCGAGTTTGCTGCAGTGAAGCGGTCATCAATGCCATCAAGCTCAAGGAGGTTAATCCGGACGCAGAAGTGTACGTTATGTATCGAGATATACGTACTTATGGAATGAATGAACTAAAATATCGGGAGGCCAGGGATAAGGGCGTAACCTTCATCCGGTTCGATGTTGAAGGGAAACCTGAGGTCGAATTAGATAATGGCAAATTGAGTGTGAAGGTGTTCGATAAGGTCTTGGGAATGGACATTCTTCTGGAACCGGACCTACTTGTTTTGAGCGCCGCCATCCGGCCTCAACCGGATGCTGAGGGATTCGCCAGCAAACTGAAGCTTCCTTTGACGCAAGATGGCTTCTACATGGAAGCCCACATGAAGCTGCGTCCTTTAGATTTCGTCAACGAGGGGATGTATCTCTGCGGGCTTGCTCACGGCCCCAAGACGCTCGCGGAGTCAATATCGCAGGCTAGAGGGGCCGTATCACGGGCTGTGACTATCCTCTCGAAGCCTTACCTGATGGTTGGCGGGGTTGTCTCGGAAGTGGATGAGGATAGGTGTGTGGCCTGCCTTACATGCGTGCGCTCCTGCCCCTTCGGTGTGCCCAAGATCAGTGAAATAGGTGTGGCGTATATCGAACCGGCGGCCTGTCAGGGTTGCGGCATTTGCGCTGCTGCTTGCCCTCGCAAAGCCATACGGCTGAGGCATTATTCTGATGAACAAGTGGTGGTAAAAACCGCCGTGTTATGTTCGGTTTAGGTAAGAAGGGAAAGGATTATGATAGAGGCTTTTGAACCCAGGGTCGTAGCCTTTTGTTGCCAGTACTGCGCCTATGCGGCCGCTGATCTGGCGGGTTCTATGCGGATGGAGTATTCGCCCAGCGTGCGCATAGTGAAACTGATGTGCACAGGCAAAGTGGACACGCTTCATCTGCTGAAAGCCATCGAAGATGGGGCTGATACCGTCTTTGTAGCTGGGTGAGAGGAAGGTGATTGTCATTTCCTGGAAGGAAATCTGCGAGCAAAGCAAAGGGTCAAACAGGCAAAGAGACTTTT
>DAOUTY010000149.1 GCA_030668425.1 Chloroflexota bacterium | reverse complement strand
GGTACCGTCAGAACTTCTTCCCCAACAAAAGGGCTTTACGACCCGAGAGCCTTCATCACCCACGCGGCGTTGCTGCGTCAGGCTTTCGCCCATTGCGCAAAATTCCTTGCTGCTGCCTCCCGTAGGAGTCTGGGCCGTATCTCAGTCCCAGTGTGGCTGGACATCCTCTCAGACCAGCTACCCGTCATCGGCTTGGTAGGCCGTTACCCCACCAACTACCTGATAGGACGCAAGCCCCTCCCCCAGCGCCTTGCGGCTTTGGCACCGAGGCATTACCCTCAGCGCATCATGCGGTATTAGCCCCGATTTCTCGGGGTTATCCCCCACTTGAGGACAGGTTGCTTACGCGTTACTCACCCGTTTGCCACTAAAATGAAAACCGAAGTCTTCATTCCCGTTCGACTTGCATGCATAAGGCACGCCGCCAGCGTTTATCCTGAGCCAGGATCAAACTCGCGTTTTTAGAACCTTATTTCCTTCCACTATCCAGTTGTTAAGGTGCTCGCTAGTTGCCTAGCCCCATTATTCTATGCAGTTTCAGCGGCTTTGTCAAGCTTATTTCGCCTGCCAGGCCAACGCAATATTTTTCAGCATGCTTTCATGTGCCTGTCAAGCCCTCTGTGACTCCTACTGAGGCTCGCCAGCACCTGTGTTGACAACCCGCCTCCCCAAATGATATGGTAGATTTAGGTAGAGAGAGCAATCTCCCCTGCAATTTCGGAGGGAAGTAGTATGAAAGAGAAAGTAGAGGCCGCCCTGGCTTTAATAAGACCTCAACTGCAGGCAGACGGAGGCAACGTCGAACTGGTGGATGTCAATGATGGCACCGTGAAAGTCAGGCTAACCGGTGCCTGCAGCGGATGCCCCATGGCAGCGATGACACTCAAGGAAGGGGTGGAACGGGTAATAAAGGAACAGGTCCCCGAGGTCGTTGAGGTAGTCGCCCTCTAAGAAGCCATTTCGTAGGCTATCTTGTCTGTGAACCGACCGGTATAGCCTGTGCAGCAACAATTTACACGTTAGGCAGAGAAGCATCTATAGCCGGTATTTCACTCGGCTTTTTCCAATTCAAAGGCTCTGTGCAAGGCCCGCAAGGTATCGTCCACCCTGGCCTCATCGATAATACAGGTTATCCTTATCTCCGAAGTAGTGATCAACTCTATATTGACGCCCTCCTCATGAAGAGCGTTAAACATCCTGGACGCGTATCCCGGCGCACTCTGCATACCAGCCCCAACAATACTCACCTTAGCCAGTTTAGTGTCGCTCACGGTTTCACGGGCGCCGATTGATTTGACCACGGGCTCGATCACCTTCATCGCCTTAGCCAAATCGCTCTTAGCTACCGTAAAGGTTAAGTCAGTGATCCTGTTTATGCTGGCATTCTGCACAATGGTATCTACACTTATGTTAGCCTTAGCCAGAGGATCGAAGATAGTACTGGCAATACCCGGCTTATCGGGGACACCGATAACCGTTATTTTGGCAACATTCAGGTCATGAGCGATTCCTCGCACTTTATTTCCGACCTCCATGGGAGCACCTCCGTGGATAAGAGTACCTGGTCTATCGCTGAAACTTGAAGCCACCAAGATGGGCATTTTGTATACCTCGCCCAACTCCACGGCCCTTGAGTGTATTACTCTGGCACCAGACGAGGCCAACTCCAGCATCTCATCGTAGCCTATCTCATCCAGCCTCATTGCCTCAGGCACAAGCCGGGGATCGGCAGTATAAACGCCTTCGACATCAGTGTAAATTTCACATCTATCCGCCCCCAAGCTCACCGCCAGAGCCACTGCCGTGGTATCGGACCCGCCACGCCCCAGCGTGGTTACGTCCATTTCCTCGGTTACGCCTTGGAAACCGGCAACTACTACGATCTTGTTCTTCCCCAGCTCTTTCTCGATACGCTCAGGCTTGATGCCACGAATTCGGGCACGGCTGTAGACGGCATCCGTCCTGATCCCCGCCTGGGCACCACTGAGGCTGACCGCCTTCACCCCCATCGACTTCAACGCCATCGCAAGTAGAGTGCTGGACACTATCTCACCAGTTGAGAGTAGAACATCAAGCTCCCTGTCATCGGGATGGTCTGTCACCTGGTTCGCAAGTTTGATCAACTCGTCTGTGGTCTTTCCCATGGCCGAGATCACCACCACCACCTGGTTGCCCCCCTTTTGAGCAGCAACCGCCCTCCGGGCGACATTCTTGATCTTTTCAGCGTCAGCCACTGAGCTACCACCATACTTTTGCACGACTACCGCCATCATCCTCTCCCTAGCCTTGTATTAACTTCTCCATAATAGTATAACCATCCTCAACGAAAATGCCCGTGTCCCTTGCCTGCGCCTCGCTGAATGCCTCTGCGCCCGTGGGTTTAAAACCAGGTCCCCATAGCACGAACGGAACAGGATCCGAAACATGTGTCCGGACCTCAATAGGTGTAGGATGGTCAGGCATGGCCAGTATGCGGAAACTATCACCCGCAGCAGCAAGAATTTGACCTGTCACCTCTCGATCCACCCGCTCGATGGCCTCTATCTTGTCATCAATGCGTCCGGCATGGCCAGCTTCATCAGGTGCTTCAACATGAATGAACACCAAGCCATGTTCTTGCAGCGCCTCCAGAGCACCGGATGCTTGCCCTGCATAGTCATTGTCCAAGCCGGCTGTCACCCCGGGGATATTCAGGTTCATTATCCCAGTCATTTTCGCCAGCCCTCTCAAGAGGTCAACGCCCGATGTCAGGGCGGCATCCAGCCCGTAAACCTCTTTAAACGGCGGCAGTCCGGGGGCTTTTCCACTTCCCCAAAAGAGCCAGATCGTGTTGGCGGGGGTCTCACCCCGGGACTCTCGGGCCTTGTTCACCGGATGATCTCGGAGCACGTCCGCAGAGCGTGCCATGAGGTCTCGCAACAATTCGCTCCCCGGACCATGCGGAAGGAATTCACCAACCGGCTTCCCCGGAATATCGTGCGGCGGAGTACAGGTCGCTAGAAGCGTATCCTCGTATCCCTTTATCTTGCAAATGTGCCTGTAGCTAACGCCGGGGTAGAAGTGTATTGCCTCACTGCCCAGGCTCTCTTCCAGCGTCTCCAGCAGAGCATGAGCCTCGCCATCGCTGATGTGTCCCGCGCTGTAGTCCTTCATCTTCCCCTCGTGAACAGATACCAGATTGCAGCGAAAGCCAACCTCACCTTCACCGACTGGAATACCCATGCTTATGGCCTCTATTGCGCTCCTGCCCTGATAGTACACCTCTGGATCGTAGCCAATTATGGACATGCAGGCGCAGGCGCTGGAGGGTTCCATCCCGTCCGGCACGGTCCTCACCAGGCCAAGGGTGCCCTCCCTTGCCATTCGGTCCAGATTCGGGATATGCGCCAAATCCAGGCAAGTCTTCCCCCCACGCTCAGGGAGCGGCCAGCCCGAGGCACCATCGATTATCACAACGCAGTACTTCACAATCAATTAAGTATAGCGGTGGACAGAAGGCAATTCAAGCTAAATTTCGTGTCGTACAAGGATGAGCCATTGACAACAAACAGGAGCCAAAAGCTGTGGATGATAACACCACACAAGGAGCGGTTCGTAGATTCCTGCTTTCGCAGAGCCTGCCCCATGCTTGACAGGGGGAATGACAGGAGAAGCCGCTTGATGGAGAGCACCAATGTCATCCCCGCGAAAGAGTGGGGAGGGTGGGTGGAGTGCAACGGAACCCACCAGATAGCGGTCAGCATTCAGATGTCAGCAATCGGTCTTGGCCGAAATAATGTGACGGCATTGCCCCCAAGGCTGACCGCTTATAGCTGATAGCTACAAACGCTGGGTTTTACTACGCTGCCCTCTACCCCACCGTTTTTTCCTCAGTCAAGCGTCAATACCGTGCCGGCGTTGTTGAGGAAGAAGACATCTCCGAACTCTCTCGCCAGCGCCGCAGCGGGATAGAAACCGGTGCAATGGGAGACCCCCAGCCTTTGCAAACCCAGCTCCTTCAGCTCAGCGGCGGTTTTCTCGATGCGCTCCGGCGAACCAACATGCAGGTGTGTGCCGCCGATTATGGTATGGATGTATTCCCCATTAGTAATACTCTGGACATGGCGGACGGTGTTCACAATGCCGCGGTGGGCACAGCCCGTAATCAAGGCAAGCCCCTGCTCAGTCTTGACCACCAGGGCAAGATCATCCGCCAGAGGGTCGGGTATCATCTCGTCGCCTACCTTCAGACAAAGCCTATCGTCGATCTGCTCATAATCCGTGGTCATGGCGACCTCACCCGTGGTCATTATGTCATCACTTATCTTATAAGGCTCCTTGGTTAGTTTGAAGGAAGCGCCAAGGCTTTCCAGTTCCTCTCGCATGAAAGGTATTCCCGCATAGCGCTGCAATTCACCGAACACAACATACTTCGGTATCCATATATCGGGATGAGCAACAACCTCGACCTCTCCGGTCCTCCTCAGCACATCACGCAGTCCTCCGGTATGGTCTATATGGGAATGGCTGAGCACTATCGTATCCACAGTAGAAAGGTCAATCCCCAAAACGTCCGCATTGTGCACTGCCGAAATACTCATGCCAGTATCCAGCAGAACCTTACGGCTCTCAGTCTCCACCAGGATGCTCAACCCCCACTCAGCGAGAACGCCGAGTTGAGCAGTATTTTCGCTCAACGTAGTGATTCTAACAGGCATTTTTCACCTCCTACCAAGGTTAAGTATAGCACCGCCAAGCTTCAGCCTCAAGAAGCAGCCTGCCGCTAACGTGACAGCGAAGGAGTCTCCAAACAGTAGCGACCGTTCTCGATAGGAAACATCCCCCTCAGAGGCAATGTACGGCCTACCTCGACAGCGACGAAACCATATTTGCCCCGGATGCGGTCGATAGCTTCGTT
>DAOUTY010000120.1 GCA_030668425.1 Chloroflexota bacterium | reverse complement strand
GCCTGTCCGGTTAAGATCGAGGAACCAGAGAAGATAGAGGGTTCGATCGACTGCATCCGATGCGGGAAATGCATCGATGTTTGCCCCACCGATGCACTCCAAATCTCAGCCTCACTCAGAGGCTAATCTGCTTTTGCGCACGGATTACCTTCTCCTTCGCACAAGGTAATATACCACACCGCCTGCCAGCACGACTCCAAGAATAGGCCCAATAACCACCCACACATTGAACGGTACCTCCTCATCAGATGCTGGGCTTGGCGTCAGCAAAGAAGTAAACGCTGGGGTCAGCGTTGGAGTAATGATTGACGGAAATGGCGGTGGTGTAGATATAGGTGTTATCATCCTGAAGGGCGAGGAGGTTTGCATCCCCCACACCCAGCGTTCTTGCCTGTGAAGTATCTCATTGCGACGCGCGAGCTTGGTCTTCCTGCCACTGGATGATTTCGCTGGACCAGACCGCGTCTATTGCACCCTCCAGAGTTGCCTGCTTGGGTTCACGAACGTTCACCGTTGTCCCCAAAGTGCGATCGTCAACTGCTCTCAGGAATTCACATTGCTTGCGAAAGGACAGCAAAGTATAGCGTTCGCCTCCATAGACTATGTAGTCAAGCTGGTTGATATAAGGCTCCAAACGCTCCCGTACACGGGTGCAGACACGCTCGAAGAAATACTCGATCTGTTTTTCGCGGCCTCGCTCAAACCGCCGCTGGGAGGACCCGCCTTTCTTGTGACGCGAGTGAATATGACCTGTCCCTACTTTGCTGGACAGTAGTTTCTGTCCCCGAAACACTCCTACGGCGTAGGCACCCAACCGCAACAATATGAGAGCCGTCATCAATTCTCGCCTGAGAAGTGAACGTAGAGGTTCCGCATCGTAACCACTTGAAAACAGCTTATCTGCAATAGGAAAGGGCGGCAGCACCAGATACTTCCCCCGCTCACCCCAGAAAAGGACAGCGCCTGTCACGGAACGGTCAACCACCCTGGTGACATCGGGCAAAACTTCTTCCATACCTCAGACGATATCAAGTGCCTTCTCGATCGCAGACACAGACATGCCAGGCGGTATGTACAAAGATACCGCCGTACCGGGAGCAGCCTCCACCTCTTCGAGCAGGCGAAGCAGCTTCACCCTAGTAAGCTTACGGCGACTGGAGACTAACATAAACTCGATATAGTCCTATTGATTTGGTTGGTTGCCAAGATATTGCAGATGGGTTTCGTTTCACTCAACCCACCACATCTTCTACAGCTTCACCATGGTGACCCCGTCCCCACCCTCCCCGCGCTCCCCGGGGCGGAAGGTCTTGACCAAAGAGTGAGTAGCAAGCATGTCTCGCACTATCTGACGTACCGTGCCGGTTCCGTAACCATGAATAATGCGAACCCGGCTCAAACCGGCAAGAGAAGCATCGTTGAGGTATCTGTCCAGTTCAGGAGCCACTTCATCGGCTCGCTTCCCGCGGAGATCGAGTTCCAGTGAGGGAACTCTTGTACTCAGCCCACGCCTCACCCTCTGTGGTTCGGGCAGCACCTTTCCCTCAGGCGGCTTCAGCTTCTCAGCATCATCCAAATTCATCCTGAGTCTGGTATGCCCCACCTGCACCTCAATCTGGCCCTCTTCCTCTCTCACTGCAAGAACATCTCCCCACACATTTACGTCTGTCAGCCACACCTTGTCGCCTGCACCGATCTGGCTGGCCTCGACTGGTTCCCCGGTCAAATCACTCCGCTTCGTCTTGATCCTCGAACTCAGTCCTCTTAGTTGCTCGCGCACCGCCGCTAATGCCCTCTCGGCCTGTTCTATGTTCTCCTGCGACCTTGCTTTCTTCAACTCCGCTGCCGCGTGACGGATCTCACTCTGCAGTTCAGCCGTTTCCTCAGTAAGCTTATCCCTTTCCTCGATAAGCATAGCCCGCTCTTGCTCCTGCAACCTTTGAAGTTCGTTTTCCCAATGACTCCGCAGGTTTCTCGCCACCTCCTCTTCCTTCTCCAGGCTATCACGCAGGTTTTCGATTCTCTGCTTCTCGCTCATCAAGTCCGCCAGCAGCATCTCGATGTCTCGGCTGCCTCTCGGTATCATCTCCCTGGCGGAGTCAATTATGTCAGGTGAGAGGCCCAACTGCGAAGCTATAGCAAGGGCATTGCTTCCACCAGGAATACCCATCGTCAGATGATATGTCGGCGCTATGGTAGCGGGGTCAAAGTCCAATGAGGCATTTCGCAGGCCAGGGGTTGTATGAGCGAAAACCTTGAGTTCGCTGTAGTGCGTGGTAGCCACAACCATGGTTCCCTTTGACAGGAAATTGAGTAAAATGGCCCGCGCCAGAGCAGCCCCCTCATTAGGGTCCGTGCTGATACCCAGTTCGTCCAGAAGCACCAAGCCCTTCTCCGTGGAGGATTGGATGATGCGGACAATATTACCCATGTGCCAGCTAAAAGTGGAAAGGGTCTGCTCTATGCTTTGTTCATCTCCAATATCAGCGTAGACACCGTCGAAAATGGGGATACAGCTTTTCTCCGAAGCGGGGATAGGCATACCCGCCTGAGCCATCAAGGTGAGAAGCCCGATTGTCTTAAGGGCCACAGTCTTGCCACCGGTATTCGGCCCGGTGATCACCAGTATCGAGTAATCGCTCCCCATCTCCACCGTCAGAGGTACTGCCTTACCCACGAGCAGAGGATGTCTGGCATCGACAAGCCTGAGGACGCCCGCTTTTGAAGCAGCTTGATCCTGAACGCTTCCGCCAGCAATTCCAAGCACGGGCTCTGTGGCATTAGCTTTCTCTGCATATCTCGCCTTGGCCAGCTCAAGGTCCAGCTCCGCCAGTAAACTCACGTTCTGCGATATTTCCGCCTCGTTTGCCCCCACTCTGGCACTGAGAGCCATGAGAATCCTCTCCATTTCCCGCTTCTCTTCAATCGCTAGCTGGCGCAGCTCGTTGCCCTGCTCTACAGCCGACCAGGGTTCTACAAATACTGTAGCTCCCGTATTGGATACATCGTGAACAATGCCCTTTAGCTCCCTTTTAAATTCAGCCTTTAGAGGGAGAACATACCGGCCTTCCCTCTCAGTAATGAACGATGATTGGAGGGCTTTCCGACCTCTGGGCGACTTCATTATCGATTCCAGGCGATCGACTAACTGATGCTGTGTCTCTTTCAACCGACCTCGAAGATTCGCCAGCTCCGCCGAGGCTGAGTCCATCAATTCACCCGATGTCGAGATGCTTCTGCTGATCTCTTCCTCCAGAGAAGGCAGTTCAACAATCTGCCCAGCGATATTCCACAGCAGGGGGAGTTCCTTCGCAAGCTTGCGGATACTGGTAAGCACGTGCCGCGCTGCAGCCAGAGTCACCTGTATATCGACGAGAATGTGCGGTTCGAGAACCTTGCCTATAGCCGCCATCTGCACAGACTCTCGAACATCAAGAGCCCCCCTGACCGAAAAATCCGGCGCCAGTGAGAGGAGACGGCGTGCTTCGGCTGATTGCTGCAACAGCTGAGAAATCAGAGCGGGATTTGATGATGGAAGCAAGCTCAGGGCTAAATGCCTGCTTGCCGGGAACGAAGTGAAGCCAGCAAGTATCTCCCTTACCTTGGGAAACTCCAGCATCACAAGGTTTTTTTCATCCACTAGCGCTACCTCTATAGTCGGGGGCTATGGTTGAGAAGCATGCAATCCATTACCTTCCGTTCTCACGTTCACTATCTTAAGTCAAACCCGCCCGCTTGTCGACTGCTCGGTGCCAACTCCATTTGACAAAGAAAACCTGTCACTCTATAATCTAAGGTGAGAATGAGAATCAAACGCAACCATGACGTCGCAATAAAGGACCGCCCGGTTACAGCACAAAGGCGGTTGCTTCTCGATATACTACGGAAGGCCAATAGCCACCTGGACGCCAAGGAGCTATACCAGCGAGCCATCGAGAGGGATCGCCATATCAGCCTCGCTACGGTCTACCGCAATCTGCGTCTGTTTAAAGAAATGGGGCTGGTGGATGAGATACGCCTGGACGACGTTCACTGTTACTACGAGATAAAACACCCGGCAGAACACTACCATCTGGTTTGCACCGCCTGCGGGCAGGTTATTGAGTTCGAGAGCCCTCTGATCGCCAAGCTAGTGTCCGAGGTGGAACATAACTGCGGTTTCCATACCAGCAAAGCTGTGTTGCATTTGGAGGGCTATTGCAACAGATGCAAGAATAGTATAGGGTGAACCGAAATCCTTCGGGAAAGGGCATGAACGCCAAGAAGCTGTCACAAGGAACACTCGATGATGTTCCAAGAGCAGATAGTATGACTGAAGAACAGGAAGACATTCGGCAAGAAACAAGAAAAGTGCTCAGGAGATTCAGCAGGCAGCGGGGTAACCTTGTACCCATCCTGCAAAAGGTTCAGGGCCGACTAGGGTACATTCCCCGTGAAGCGATGGTTGAAGTCGCCGAGTTCCTGAGGATACCGGAAATGGACGTCTACAGCGTGGTCACCTTCTACAACCAGTTTCGCCTCAATCCTCCCGGTAAGCACCCCGTTAGAGTCTGCCTGGGAACTGCCTGCCACATGAAGGGCGGCTACATCGTCCTTGATGCCTGGAAGAGAAGGTTGAGCATAAACCAGGGAGAGACCACCCCCGATCGCGAGTTCGACCTGGATACGGTAGCCTGTGTAGGCTGCTGCGCTATGGCACCGGTAACGGTTGTTGACGATAAGGTAGAGGCCAAAACCAGCCCTACCAGGGTAGATGGCATCCTGCTCTCCTATCAGATCGAGAAAGATAAGGAAGGTGAAGAGACACAGTGAACGTCGCAGCCATGCCAGGGGCAGATTCAACCTTTCAGCGTATAAAGAGCGAGGCTCTTGCCAAAGTTCAAGACCTTTACGATGGTAAAGCGCCAGTTATCATGGTCGGTACAGCCACCTGCGGCAGGGCCGCCGGCGCTCTGGAGGTCCTGCATGCGATAAAGGAAGAGGTGGTAAGAGAACACATCAATGCGAACGTAGTCGAGGTGGGCTGCATGGGGCATTGCTATGCAGAGCCGTTGGTAGTCATAGCCAAGCCCGGCAATCCTCCCATGGCTTATGGTTACGTCACCCCTGAGATAGCCCAGCGTCTGGTGAAGGATTATATTGTCGGTGAAGATATCTCTCTGGAATTTACCCTCGGTGCCCTTGAAGAAAGCGATACCATCCCATCTATTTACGACCTCCCCCGCTTCACCTACGAGAAGCACTTTATCCTGGAGAACTGCGGTCATATCGATCCCGAAAACATCGACCACTATATCGCCAGGGGCGGCTACGAAGCGCTGGACAAAGCGCTCAAGATGCAGCCACCAGAGATCTGGGAGGTGATCAAACAATCGGGTTTGCGTGGCAGAGGTGGAGCAGGATTCCCCACATGGCAAAAGTGGGAAGTATGCCGCAACGCCCATGGTAAGCCTAAGTACGTTATATGCAACGGTGATGAGGGCGACCCCGGAGCCTTCATGGACAGGGCCATCCTGGAGAGCGACCCGCACTCAGTCATAGAGGGTATGGTAATCACCGCATATACGGTGGGCGCACGGCACGGGTACATATACGTGCGTGCAGAGTATCCCCTGGCAGTGCACAGGGTTGAGATCGCACTTCGACAGGCGCACCACTTAGGGCTGACGGGGAAGCGCATATTGGGGAGCGATTTCAACCTTGACATCAAGCTCTTCCAGGGCTCCGGAGCCTTTGTCTGCGGCGAGGAAACGGCCCTCATCGCCTCCCT
>DAOUTY010000040.1 GCA_030668425.1 Chloroflexota bacterium | reverse complement strand
TGATTAGAGGCAAAGTTCACAAATACGGCGCTGATGTCAACACCGATGTCATAATCCCCGCGCGTTACCTCAACATGTCCGACCCGGACGAGCTGGCGCGTCACTGCATGGAGGACATCGACAGTGAGTTCGTCAACAGGATGCAGCCGGGCGATATAATAGTCGCTGACACCAACTTCGGCTGCGGGTCGTCGCGTGAGCATGCTCCCCTTGCTATCAAGGCAGCGGGTGTGGGTTGCGTTATCGCCAGGAGCTTCGCCCGTATCTTCTACCGCAACGCGTTGAACATTGGCCTGCCCATACTGGAATGTGTGGAGGCTGTCGATAAGACGGATGCCGGAGATATACTTGAGGTCGAGCTCTCGACGGGTGAGATCGTGAACACTACCAAAGGCCTTACATTCAAGGCAGAGCCAATTCCGGACTTCATGCTCGAATTGATAGAATCTGGCGGCCTGATCGAATACACCAAGCGTAGGATAATAGCGAGCCACCATGGGTAATGGTATGTCAGTAAATCGTAAAAATTTGTGAGCTACAAACCGTTCGTGGTGAGCCTGTCGAAGGGCCAGCATGCTCAAGGGCTTTCGTGGTTTGACAAGCCAGTCCTGAGCTTGACGGAGGGCTCAGGGCGAACGGAACAAATTTAGTTCTTGAAACAAGAGGAATCGTTCATGAAATATGAGATCGCGGTTCTCCCCGGAGATGGTGTTGGCCCTGAGGTGGTGGCGGAGGCGGTCAAGGTTCTGCAGGCTATAGGGCGTAGGTCGGGGCATGAGTTCGCCCTTCACTATGGTGATGTCGGGGGAGCATCGATAGATAAGCATGGCGTTTCTTTAACCAAAGATACCCTGAAGATGTGCAAGCGATGCCATGCTGTACTGCTGGGAGCCGTGGGCGGGCCCAAGTGGGATGACCCTCTGGCCAAGGTTCGCCCTGAGGATGGCCTCCTTGAGCTGCGTAAAGGACTGGGGCTATTTGCCAACCTGCGCCCTGTCAAGGTACTCCCTATGCTCGTTGACTCAACTTCCCTGAAGCCTGACGTCATTCGTGGAGTGGACATGGTAGTGGTGCGCGAACTCACGGGCGGGCTCTACTTCGGCAGACCGAAGCGGCAGTGGCGAACCACGCGGGGCAGGCGCGCTGTAGACAGCATGGCCTACTCCGAAGCGGAAATTGAACGTATTATCCGCGCTGGGTTTGAGCTTGCCCGGACACGGCGCAAGAAGCTCACCTCGGTGGACAAGGCTAACGTTCTGGAATCTTCGAGGCTTTGGCGGCAGATCGCCATCGAGTTATCATCCCAATATACCGATGTCGAGCTCGAGCACCAACTGGTGGATGCCTGCGCCATGCGGCTCATTCAGAGCCCGTCGCAGTTCGATGTTATCGTAACTGAGAACACCTTCGGCGATATACTCACCGATGAGGCATCGATGCTGGCGGGTTCGCTGGGGATGTTGCCCTCGGCCAGCATTGCGGGGCTGCCGCAGGAGGGGAAGAGGGTCTTCGGGCTGTATGAGCCCATTCACGGCAGTTCGCCCCGCCGCGCGGGGCAGAACATGGCCAATCCCATCGCCACTATCCTCAGCTTTGCCATGATGCTGCGCTATTCTTTGGGGCTGGTGGCGCAGGCTGATGGGATTGAGATGGCTATCAACAACGTTTTGGAGGACGGCTACCGAACCTATGACATAATGAGCGAGGGGTTGAAGCGGGTGGGGACAAAGGAGATGGGGGAGCTTATCTCCAGCAAGGTAGCTTGAGGCGTTAGTATCATCAGTGCACTGGAGCGCTTACCAGCGCTGACTATTCCCACCCACGGGAGCTTTTACCCCCCTCAAAGACTGATAGGGTGGGTGTAGCGCAGCAAAACCCACCCCTCATTCCGCTCATCTATGTGTCATTGGGAGCCCTTCGCCTTATGTCATTCTGAGGGAGCAGAGCGACCGAAGAATCCTGCTCAGGATAAACTCCGCGAAGCAATATCAAAGTCTTTTCCATCATCCCCACCCTGAGAATGCTTCGGCACGTTGTGCCTCGCAATGACACATAAAATAAAACGTGACTCCTGAAGTTAATCGCTGTTTTTGGGTTACAGCACTTCGCTTGACTTGGGTGCCTTCACTATAGTAACATTTTCTGGGTCGTGCTAGATGGGGAGCCAGCGGTGCCCTGAACCCGCAATCCGCTATAGCGGGATCGAATTCCCGCTCGAGGTCTTACACTTTTCGGGACTGTTCTCTGGCCATTGGTGATGAGCACTGGGTCCTGCGCGGCAGAACACTATGAACCCCGTCAGATCCGGGAGGAAGCAGCGGTAAATAGCAGTTTCTGGGTGCCGCAGGTTTACCTGGTGGGAGCCTGTGGCAGGGATAAGCCGGTAGGGGTGGATCGACAGCGGGTGCACGACCTCATTAAAGGTCATTGCTATCAGAGGGGTCGTGCCCCTGTTTAGAAGGGTTGCCGTATTACGGCGATGTTCAACCATATTCTAGGAGGTTAAATCGATGGATCTGGGTCTCGAAGGTAAGACTGTAATTGTTACCGGAGGAGGTGCTAATATCGGCCGTGGGATAACTATGGCGTTCGTCAGGGAGAAGGCGAACGTTGTCATTGCTGATATTGATGAGGAGCAGGGGCAGAAGGTGGTTGGGGAGTGCGAAGGTCTGGGAGGGAAAGCCATCGCCATCAAGACGGATGTAACAGATTATGCTTCCGTGGAAGCGATGGTGAAAAAGGCTCTGGAGACGTTTGGAAGCATAGACGTCCTGGTCAATAATGCTGGTTATGTATCCAACAAGCTGTTCCTGAAAAAACCGATCGAGGAGTACGACAAGGAGATCAGGATCAATTACCTTGGCGTTGTCAATTGCACCAGGGCTGTCCTGGATCATATGACAGAGCGCAAGGCTGGCCGGATCGTGAACATCGCTTCTGATTCTGGCAGGGTGGGTGAGCCGAGAGAAGCCGTCTATTCCGGCACAAAGGGTGCTGTCATTGCTTTCGGAAAAGCGATAGCGAAGGAGATGGGTAGATTCTGGATAACTGTCAATGCTATCTGCCCCGGTGCTAACATCCCTCAGAAGCCTGGCACTGCGGGCAAACACAGCATGTGGGCTGGTGATATAACCGTTGAAATGATTCCTCCCGAAACCAAGGAGAGAATACTCAGCCAGTATCCCCTGCAGAGAATGGGGACGCCGGAGGATGTGGCCTATGCCGCGTTATTCTTTGCCTCAGAGGGCGCGAATTACATCACAGGTCAGACCCTGAGCGTAAGCGGCGGTTACAGTATGATCTAGGAACTCTGTTTGGGATGAGGCCTAACTAACCTCAAAACCTATAAGAAGGAGAACAAGAAAGAGTGGAAGATATCAGGCCTATCGATATCATGAACTATCCCTTCTGGAATCCCACTGCGTGGACAGGCAGAGAGTTCCAGATCCTGGCAGCAACCATGATGAGATCACATACTGAGCCAGGTGCCGGGCATCGGCAGAATATCCTGCTGGAGACCATGAAGAATCCAGCGGCCCCGTTGCCGGTTCCCATACCCACAACTGAGGAATTCGTGGCTCAGATGGATGAATTCGGCTACGACAAGATTTTCATCCCTGCGATCAAGATGTGGTCTCACTGGGATAAGAAGCTGATCTGGGATTATACGCCTGAAGAGGTGTACGAGCATGTAAAGGATTACCCTGATCGGCTGGTGGTTACTGTTGGTTACAACCCCTATCGCATCGAGGAAAGCCTGGAGGAGATAGAAAGGGGTGTTCGGGAGTACGGTGCCAAATATTGCTATTTCCACTCTCTTACCTTTGGCCTGCCCCTCAACGACAAAAAGCTTTACCCCTGTTACGCCAAGTGTAGCGAGCTCGGGATACCCGTTGGAATGCAGACCGGGCACGCAGCAGAGCTGTTCCCCAGTTGGCCAGGGTACCCCATGTACCTCGACGAGGTGGCTCTGGACTTCCCCGGGCTTACTATCATTGGTTCTCACACCGGCTGGCCCTGGGTTAACGAGATGGTATGCATGGCCTGGAAGCATCCCAATGTCTACTGTGACTGCTCCGCCTGGATGCCCAAGCTTCTGCCTAAACTCCATCCACAGTTGCTCATCTTTATGCAATTCTGGGCTGGCCAGGAGAAAACCCTCTTTGGCACCAACGGTATGGGGTTTAAGGCTTTCAAGGAGCAGTTCCTGGCACTGCCTCTCAATGATGAGGCCAAGAGGATGATCATGCGTGAAAACGCAATCAAGGTCTTTAACCTATAAGTGCAGGGAGTCAAGCTCATTCCCGAGATTTAAGTTATTTGGGAACAGTCGGCAACGTTTTACGGGGCTGCTGTTCCCAAAGCTTTCTTCAGAGAATGCCTGATGAGGAGGATGGTTTGAGGGCGCGTGATCGTATTCAGGAATCACCCCTTGGTCAAGCAAAGAGTCTATTGCGCCGACTTAACGTCAGGGCGGCCAAAGGACTCGGGCAACATTTCCTGATCGATCGTAGTGTGCTGGGGACGATAGTATCGGCGGCCGAGCTTGAGCCCGCCGACACGGTGGTGGAGGTGGGGCCGGGGTTGGGTATACTAACCGATGAATTGGTGAGAGAAGCGGGAAATGTCGTTGCTGTTGAGGTTGATCCCAAGCTTGCCTCAGCTTTAGCGAGTAACTTCGCTAAGGTTCCGCAGGTTACTGTGTTGAATGCCAGTGTGCTTGACCTCAATCCCGAGGAGATACTTGGGGGCCAGACATCAACTATAAGCTGCTCCCGGTGCTACAAGGTTGTTGCCAATCTCCCCTACTATGTCGCCTCCCCGATCGTGCGCCATTTCCTGGAGGCATCGCTCAAGCCCAGCTTGATGGTGGTCATGGTACAGAAAGAGGTCGGGCAGAGAATGGTAGCCGGGCCCGGTGATATGAGCCTGCTGGGAGTCAGCGTGCAACTGTATGGCAAACCAGCAATTGTGGACTACGTACCCGCGCGGAGTTTTCACCCCCAGCCGAAGGTTGATTCAGCCATTGTACGAATCGACGTCTACCCGGAGACGGCGGCGGGGGTGGAGAACATCGCTGGGTTCTTCGAAGTAGTGAAGGCCGGATTTAGCGCTCCAAGAAAGCAGCTGCGTAATTCCCTGAGCCTGGGGCTGCAACTCGAGGTGCCGGCGGTTATCGAACTCTTGGAAAAGGCTGGAATAGACCCGCAGCGCCGTCCTCAGAACCTGTCCCTTGAGGAATGGGCTCAAGTGTATCGTGCATTTGCTGGCCGAGGCGAGTGATGAGTTTAACACTCCGTGCATACGCCAAGGTAAACCTGACGCTGGAAGTTTTGGCCAAACGTGGTGACGGTTACCATGAAATAGCTACTGTCCTTCAGACTATAAGTCTGGCGGATACCCTATCTTTTGAGCTTAGTGACGTGTTGGAGCTTCGCTGCAGTGTTCCCAGTCTTCAGTTGGCCGATAATCTGGTGCTGAAGGCCGCGAAGTTGCTTGGGAAGGCAACAGGCTGCAGCAGAGGGGCCTTGATACAGCTCACCAAGGAGATTCCAATAGCTGCTGGATTGGGGTCTGGCGCAACCGATGCTGCTGCTACTCTGGCCGGCCTGAATCGACTTTGGGAAACGAATCTGCCCCCGCAGGGATTACTGGAACTGGCGGCAGACTTGGGTTCAGACGTCTCCCCTCTTCTTTATGGGGGTATCGTTCTGGCAAAAGGACGTGGAGAGCAGGTAGCTTGCCTACCGCCAATGCCAGAGTTGTGGATGGTATTGCTTAGGCCGCCAATTAACCCTATTCCCAACAAAACAGCGCAGCTCTACTCAAAGTTAACACCCTCCCATTTCACCTCCGGGCAGTTCGCAGAGCGTTTGGTTGACCACTTACATGAGGGGTCAAGTATTAGTGCCGACTTGCTACATAACGTGTTTGAGCAGGTCGCTTTCGACTTCTTTCGGGTCCTTTCCGAGTATCGCTCGGTCTTCGTGGAGGCGGGAGCCGAGACTATTCATCTAGCTGGAGCCGGCCCTTGCCTATTCACATTAGTGTCCGATGAGGCAGGAGGGAAGGCTGTTTTAAACAATCTGGAGGCAGCTGGGCAGGAGGCGTATCTTGTTCGCACTGTAGACGCAGAGCCTCTAGCCTCTGTTCGTGATAGACAATGTTGATGGATATCCTGGCAGGTGTGGTCTGTGGATTGGCTATGGGGACGATATGCCTTGGGGTGGGAATATATATCCTGATGTCCAACCGCGATATGTATGACCGTCTAAGCAAGTTCCTGCCCCAAGGATTCTCGCCTACCGTAGTTATGTTGGGTCTTGTGATCGGTGTGCCACCTGTGGGGGTGCTCTTAGGGGCCATCGCCGGCTTGGCCTCCCGATTAGTTGACGACTCCTTTCCCAATGCCGGGCTGGGCAGCCCAAATTTCGTGTTCACCGTTGCCATTCTATGTCTTGCGGCGCTTGCAACTCTGATATTGCTCCTCATTCGGAAAAGGCTGGTCTGGTTGGGTTTGCTTATTAATATCGCCTTTGCGGGCATCTTTGGCTGGCTTCTGCCACTGCTGGCAAACTGGCGCTAGTGAACTTTGCTGTGGTTGACCGCTCATAGTAGCCAGCGTTAGAATACCCTTATAACCTGGTCAACGACTCGGACCCTAGAACTGCGGTATGAATCCCCTATGAACCAGACCTATGTCTCCCTGGATCTCGAAACCACCGGGCTAAACCCGGAGGTCGATGAGATCATCGAGATAGGCGCTGTCAAGTTCCAGGGCAATAAAGTTACCGATACTTTTCATTCACTCGTCAATACCCAGCGTACTTTGCCCTACCGTATTCAGTTGCTCTGTGGCATCGAGCAGTCACAGCTAGACGCTGCTCCTGCGTTCACGGAACTGGCTGATGGGCTTACGTCATTTATCGGTGGCTGTCCTATCGTGGGGCACAACATATCCTTCGACCTGAGCTTCCTGGCACAGAAGGGTCTCAAGCCAGCCAATGCTACATACGATACTTGGGAGCTGGCGACAGTGCTGCTTTTTCGGCAGACCGATTATAGCCTTGCTTCACTGACAAGACAGCTTGGGCTCTCTGTTCCGCAACACCGTGCCCTGTCCGATGCTATGGCGACGAAGGACCTTTTCGTTGCACTGCTCGACCGTGCGCTTCAGCTCGATCTCGCTACCCTGGATGGTGTGGTGCATCTAGCTGAGAAAGCGGATTGGGGGCTCGTTCGGTTCTTTCGAGAGGTCTTGGAATTTAAGGCAAAAACAGCTTTCTCGGGCAGTGACAGCATCGTGGACACGGCAGGTGGAGATGAGGTAACCCTCTGGGGTGAGGATGATGAACAACCGCTCACTCCCGAACTTGAGAGGATACCTCTTGATGTAGGCAATCTATCGAATATCATCGGCCCCGAGGGGATCCTGGCTCAAACTCTAGCGGGTTATGAGCACCGCCCCGGGCAGATTCAAATGATGGAAGCGGTTGCTCAGTCGCTGAACAATTGCGAGCATCTTATAGTTGAAGCGGGGACAGGCACCGGCAAATCTATTGCCTATCTCCTGCCATCGATCTTCTTCGCTCTAGAAAATGGTATTCCTGTAGTTGTTTCCACAAACACAATAAACCTGCAAGAGCAGCTAGTGGGAAAGGATATCCCGGACCTGCTGCGGACGTTGGAGCAGTGGCAGAACCCTCCGGTAAAGAAACTGAAGGTGGTTCAGCTAAAAGGCCGGTCTAACTACCTCTGCATGAGGAAGTATGATGCAATGCGGGCGAGCTACAGGCTGTCTCTAGACGAAGTCAAGCTTCTCGCTCGCATAATGGTATGGCTCTTATCGACGCAGACTGGTGACCGGGCTGAACTCAATCTCGGCGGCAATGAGTCCTCCACATGGAACAAGGTATGCGCCCAGTTCGACGAACGTCTGGAAGGGCGGTGCCCATATCGGCAGCGGGGCACCTGTTTCCTCTATCGGGCGCGTGGTGCTGCTGAAAAGGCTCATCTTATCGTGGTCAACCATGCACTGCTGCTATCGGACATGGTCGCCGATACCAAGATTTTGCCTCCCTACGATCACTTGATAATTGATGAGGCTCATCATCTTGAAGCTGAGGCAACTAATCAACTCGGTTCCCAGGTTACACAGTGGGATCTGTTCAGTTACCTCAATCGATTCAAGCTGGAGGTGGAAGGGCAGCGGCGAACAGGCCTTCTTGCCTGGCTTAATGACTGCTTTCGTGGTAGCACTGTAGCTTTGTCCAGGCAAAGGCAATTGAAGCAGCTTGCCGAATCGCTGGGCAATCACGTTGACAGGGCACACCTTCATGTTTCTCAATTCCTGGAGAGGCTTCGTGCCTTCATTGAAAGCCACACCACTGATAGAGGTGGGTATGACCGTTATCTGCTCCTGACCTGGGATAAGCGAACGCAGCAGGGATGGTCGCGGGTGGAGACTGCGTGGGAAGACCTGGGTTCTACGCTCAAGGCTATCGCTAATGATCTGGATAGACTTTACCTCGGCATGGAGGACCTCGCAGATAACAAAGTAGCGGATTACGATTACTTGATGCTGGAGCTTTCCTCTCTGTTTGGCTGGAGTGATGAACTGCGCCAGCAGATGGATTGCCTGGTGTCTCATCCTGAAACAGATAGCATCTACTGGCTTGTTATCGGTGGTCAGAACGATGGGGTTGAGCTACACGCAGCCCCACTCAACGTGTCCGGGGTATTGGAGAAATCGCTGTTTGCTCCCAAGGAGTGTGTCGTCCTGACCGGCGCTACCTTGAGCACTGAGAGCACATTCGAGTACATCAAAGGCAGGTTGGGGCTGGAATATGTTAACGAGCTGTTGTTGGGAGCACCCTTCGACTACCCGACATCAACAATGATCTATCTGCCCCATGATATTCCCGGCCCAACCAGCGCGAGCTATCAGCAGGCGCTTGAGAAGACTCTGATCGACCTTTGTCGAACCTGCCGGGGGCGGACTTTGGTTCTTTTTACCTCACACGCTGCGTTGAGGGCCACTCAAGCGGCAATTAAAGCACCTCTGGAGGAAGAAGGCATTCTGGTATTAGGACAAGGTGTGGACGGCTCGCCGAAGCAGCTTCAGGCTACTTTTAAAGCAAATCCCGAGACTGTACTTCTGGGGGCTGCCAGCTTTTGGGAAGGGATTGACGTTGTTGGTGATGCTCTCAGCATATTGGTCATCGCCAGGCTGCCGTTCAACGTACCTACGGACCCTATCTTCGCTGCGCGCTCTGCGCTATTCGACGATCCTTTCAAGCAATATGCCATTCCTCAGGCCACAATCCGCTTCAAGCAGGGATTTGGTCGTCTTATCCGCAGTAAAAGCGATCGCGGTGTTCTGGTTGTATTCGACAGGCGCCTGCAAACTATGAACTACGGTTCAGCCTTTCTTGATTCAATACCCTTGTGCACTGTTGTCAGAGGCTCATCGCATGAGCTGCCGTCCCACGTGGCAAGGTGGCTTGGTGTAGACTCACAGTAATGGTGATGCTAATCCGTTGAGGGGGCTCTCATGCAGAATATTTATGACTACATTGATGATCACTGGCAAGATGCCCTTGAGGATCTCAAGAGGCTATGTCGTCAGCCAAGTATAAGTGCGCAGGGCGTGGGCATGGCGGAGGTTGTGCAGCTTTTAGTTCGGATGATGCGAGAGTACGACATCGACGCTCAGGTTTTGCCCAGCCCGGGTGATGGATATCCCCTGATCTATGGTGAGGTCGCTGGAGACTCACCAACAACTCTTCTCTTCTACAACCACTACGATGTCCAGCCCCCGGAGCCATTGGAGTTGTGGAGTTCACCGCCTTTCGAGCCTACCCAGTACGAGAGCAATCTCCGTGCGAGGGGTGTTTCAGACAACAAGGGGGATATCGTTGCCCGACTGCTCGCTATCAGGGCGTTTCAAAGGGTGCGCGGAAAGCCGCCGGTTTCGGTAAAGTTCATAATCGAGGGGGAAGAAGAGATAGGCAGTCCTAACATTGTTGCCTTTGTCGAGAATAACCGGCAGCTTCTGAAAGCGGACGCCTGTATTTGGGAGTGTGGCGGTGTCAACTGGAGAAACGAACCTGTTGTCAGCCTTGGGCTCAAAGGAATCCTATACGTGCAGCTTGAGGTGCGAGGCGCTTCGCAGGACGTTCACTCATCGATGGCTACGGTTGTGCCCAATCCTGCCTGGCGGCTGGTGTGGGCTCTAAGCTCGCTCAAGGATATGGAAGAGAATATCCGCATCGAGGGATTCTATGACGATGTCTTGCCTCCAACACAGCGTGAGATCGATGCTATCAACGCTATGCCGATGGATGAGGAGGAGACGAAACAGGCTCTGGGACTGGAGAGCTTTGTGAAAGGAGTTACAGGGTTTGATTACAAGTCGCGACACATCATCGAGCCTATATGTAATATATGCGGGCTTGATTCTGGCTACACTGGTTCGGGGTCGAAAACGGTTCTCCCCTGTCTTGCCAGGGCCAAGATCGATTTCCGTCTCGTTCCCAACCAGAGCCCTGATGATATACTGGCCAAGCTAAGAAGGCATCTCGATAGCCACGGCTTCGGCGATATCATCATCGCCCCTCAGACTGAGGGTGAGAATGCCGCTCGCACTCCCATTGACTCGCCCTTCGTAGGCGTGGTCTCTGAGGCCGCTAGAGAGGTCTATGGGGTTGAACCCGTGATTGTACCCTCGATGGCAGGCAGCGGCCCCATGCACTCTTTCACTGACACTTTGGGATTGCCCACTGCCTTGATCGGCGTGATGTATCCCGGCTCCAG
>DAOUTY010000162.1 GCA_030668425.1 Chloroflexota bacterium | reverse complement strand
GGGAATCTGGGTGGTGGCGAATTCGCTCGTTGTTATGTCAATGTATGCTATCCCTGACTCTTCACCTTCGATAACCACGGAGGCCAGGTAGTTGTTCGTTTTAAGTTCGAGCAGGTTGGGCTCTATCACGGTCCCCGGGGTAACCACCCGTACCACCTCACGATCCACTATGCCCTTCCCTGCTTTGGGTTCGCTTGTCTGCTCGCAGATGGCCACTTTATAGCCCTTGTTGATGAGCCTGGCCAAATAATTGTCGAGGGCGTGGTAGGGAATCCCCGCCATGGGGTAGCGCTGCCCCTTGCCCATCTCCCTGGAGGTCAGCGTTATCTCCAGCTCGCTGGAGACCAGCCTGGCGTCATCATCGAAGGTCTCGTAGAAATCGCCCAGGCGGAAGAAGACGATAGCTTGAGGATAGCTCCGCTTGATCTTGAGGTACTGGCTTCTAATAGGGGCCGTCTTTGAGGTCATCTGCAAACCGCCGCCGTTTTGGCTATTTTACTAGAACCGCTCCCTTAAGGAAAGGTTTAGCCCGGGGGGATTATTTGGCGACGAATTCTTTTAAGTACCAGTGCAAATTCGATCTTACTCTGTTGCGAAATACTTCTTCCGAAAGTACAGAGCTACGTTTACCAGGCTGATCAGCACCGGCACCTCAACCAACGGCCCGATTACCGCAGCGAAGGCCACCCCGGAGCCGATGCCGAAAACCGCCACCGCTACAGCTATCGCCAGCTCGAAGTTATTGCTGGCAGCAGTAAATGCGATAGATGTCGTTTTGGAGTAGTCAGCTCCTATCCTCTTCCCCATGTAGAAAGAGATGAAGAACATGAGCACGAAGTAGATCAAGAGGGGGATGGCGATGCGAATGACATCTAGAGGCAGCTCCACGATAACCTCTCCCTTGAGGGAGAACATCACCACGATGGTGAAGAGGAGAGCAATCAACGTAATGGGACTTATCCTGGGGATGAACTTGTCCTCGTACCATTCTTGACCCTTGGCCTTGATGAGTGTGTAGCGCGTGAGCATGCCACCAAAGAAGGGTATACCCAGGTAGATAAACACGCTCTGCGCGATCTGGGCCATGGTGACATCGACAGATGAGCCCTCAAGTCCAAACCAGCCCGGCAGAACCGTTATAAAAACATAGGCATATACTGAATAGAACAGAATCTGGAAGATTGAGTTGAAGGCCACAAGGCCTGCAGCGTACTCGCTGTCACCCTTGGCCAGCTCGTTCCACACTATTACCATAGCGATGCAGCGGGCCAGACCTATCATGATCAGGCCGACCATGTAGTCCGGATAAGGCCAGAGGAAACCCAGGAACCCAATGGCCAGGAAGAACATGAGCACAGGCCCGATAACCCAGTTCTGCACCAGGGAGAGCCCCAGCACCCGCCAGTTGCGAAATACTTTGCCTAGCTGTTCATATTTCACCTTGGCCAGAGGTGGGTACATCATGAGGATGAGCCCGACAGCTATGGGGATGGAGGTTGTGCCCACCTGAAAGCGGTCGATGAAGCCTGCTGTTTCAGGGATGAAATACCCAAGGCTCACACCCAAGGCCATTGCCAGAAATATCCAGAGCGTCAAAAAGCGGTCGAGTAGGGGTAATCTTCGAGCTACTGCTGTTGGTTCTCTGTTGTTCATGCCCTATCCCAGATCCCCCCCCAAACCGATCGGGTTGGAAGCTGATACATTTTAACGTCCTATAATGATGTAATTGAATGCATCTGCCTACCCCTGGATCCAAAGTACTACAAAATATATGCCCACACCGATAAAGAGAAGCGCCACTATCTTGCGAATCACCTTCTCTGCTGAGGACACCGCATTCAGCCACTCGGCGACCCTTGTTATTCCAAACGAGAGAAGGACTGCGAAAATCAAAACGGGTAGACCGGTGCCTATGGCAAAGGCTGCGGGCAAGGTTACACCGGCTGTTGTCTCAAGGGCAAGCGGCACAAGAATGCCAAAGAATAGTATTGCAGTATAGGGGCAAAACGCAAGTGCGAAAACGACGCCTAATAAGAACGCCCCAGTTCTCCCACGCTTGGCCACCTTCTCACCAAAAGAGGCTAGTCTTCCGCTGCCTTGAAAGAAAGGAAGCTTAACGATATCCAGCAGCAAAATCCCCACCACTATAAGTAGTGGGCCGAGGAATCTTTCGCCTGCATCTTGTAAAAACAGAGAGAGGTTGGGTATGCTCGCACCCGCAACTATAACAACTGCCCCAATTATGAAATACGAGACCATGCGTCCCAGTGTGTAGAGTATTCCCGAGGTCAAGACATAGCGACGATCGGTAATGTTCCGGCTTATATAGGCCATAGCTGAGATATTGGTTGCCAGGGGGCAAGGGCTGATCGCGGCCATAATCCCGATGAGGAAAGCTGATAAGAGTGGGAAGCTGACGCTTTCGGATATCCGCTGGACGAGGTCGCCGAACTCCATCAGATGCTCCCCAAATGCTGCTCTATCTCGGTTCTCACTATTTCAACGAATTCCTCGGCATCGCCCACGTGATACCAGATTTCGGGCACATGTTCAATGTGATCGATCCCATCTACCACGTCGTTTATATACAGAGAAGAGCCATAGGCCCCATACTCATTGGCAATGTCAGCATTTGTCTCGTCCTGTACATCAAGCATTTTAAGTATCAACCTGCCGCTTGCGAGTTCATTTGCAAAGTAGGTCTGCACTGTGTACTCCACGGCGTCGCCGGCCCACTGACAACTGTAACAGCGATTTGTCCGGTGAAAGTACACGACTTCAACGTAGTCACCTCCACCGTAGCTTGGTTGAACTGACGGAGTTTCCTGAGTGGAGTTAGGGGTTGTTGGTGGTGTAAACCCGCCTGATGAACTGCAAGCCGATAGAAAACACGCAGTGAATGTCAAAATTGCTATTAAGATAAAAAAACTGATTTTGGTAAATAGATTCATATCATCCCCCTTATCTATATGGCCGATTTCGTAGCAAAATCGCCTAGTTCATCGAGCCACTTCTAGTGCTCGAACTGCGAGTGTATATATAAGGATTTAACCGCAACAACTGTTGCGCCCCGAAGGGTCGCCTCAGGTAGCGTCTTGTTTCGATAGTAAGTCCTCCTCCAGAGTTGCTCCTCCCTCCTCATACTCGCAAATCCTCTGGAGTATCTCATCGTTCTCGGGCAGGCAGCCGCACTGCATGCAGTTGCTGTAGATCACCCGACCGCTGATAGTTACCTCGAAGATACCACCATGCCCCTCCTTCAGATTTGCCATGATACTGAACCTATCCTCGATTGCAGCCGCCAGACTGGAGGCTGAAGTAAGGTAGCCTCATTCCACGCAGTAGGTGATATCGATGCCCAGCGGTTTCTCTGTATTGCCTGTGTTGCTCACGATAAACCTCCTCTTATTGTGAGTTTCGCTTGGCTGTTTAACCCCTCAATAGTTGCAGTTAGAAAGACACGTCCGCAGGGGTTCACTTCCCCGAGTCGCCTGAACTCTTCTCCCCTTTTTCGAGCGCATTGATAATGAACTGGGTCACCTCTGCCTTGCTGGGGATGTGTCCGGAGATGACCACTTCCTCGTTCACCACCAGCCCTGGAGTGATTAAGACGTTGTATTCCATTATTTTCCTGATGTCTTTGACCTCTTCGATGCTGGCGTCTATCCCCAGTTCCTTTACCACTTCTCTGGCTGTCTTCTCTACTTGATTGCATTTCGCGCAGCCGGTCCCGAGAATCTTGATATTCATCTTTCCATCTCCTGAGTTTATTTTCGGAAAGTCATGGTTTGTGTCTGCTTAGTATTGTTCTTAAATGTATTTTCATGTTAGTCCATAATGTATCCGGCCACCCAGCCTACCAGGGTGCCCAGGACTATGATGGTCGGAACATAGACAAGGGCTTTTTTAGCCCCAAAGACCTTGGCGATAGCGAGCCAGTTCGGCAGGCTTATGCCGGGACCGGTCAGGAGCAGGGCTAGGGCTGGTCCCTTGCCCATGCCCAGGTTCATCAAGGTATCCACAAAAGGGGCTTCGGTCATCGTGGCAAAATAGGTGATAGCTCCAATCATTGTGGCCAGAAACGACTGGCGCAGCCCGGCGCCGCCCAGCCAGGTCTCAATCCACTCCTCCGGCAGAAGCGCGCCGATAATACCAACTATGAAAACCCCAACGAGCAGCAGCGGGAAGATCATGCGTACAAACCACCATGATTCCCTGAGCCACGCTTTTACCCTGTCCAGCTCTATAGTTTTCCAGGCGTATGCAGCAACTACAGCTAAGCCCGCCGCCCAGACGATGACCTTCTGCCAGTATGGCCCATGGATAACTATGTAGTTTGGCGCAAGCAGCCAGGCCACCAGCAGAACCAGCAACCCCAGCTCCTTCTTGCCCATCAGTTTCCCCTTGGTTATATGAAGTGTGGGCACACGTGTCTTTTCCTCACGGAAGAACGCATAGGCCATAACAGTGCCCACTACAAATGACATAAGCAGCGCACTTATCAACCTTGCTGCCACCATCTGACCGCCCAGTATCGAACCGGTATAAACCAGAGCCAGTATGTTTGCTGCCGGCGCAACCCAGAGCAATATAAAAGCGGCACCAATACCCGCTCCTCCATAGTAGATGCCACTGGATACTGGAATAACGGTGCAGGAACATGCGGCGACGAAGAAACTGCCCCCTGCGGCAAT